>JBARAE010000471.1:0-2844 GCA_049791715.1 Micromonospora sp. | reverse complement strand
CCGGTAGCGGGTGCGCGGGGCGGCCGGCCGGGACCGGTGCGCCCCGCCGCCGCCCAGCACCGCGCGCAGCGGGGCGAGGGTGTCGTTGGTGAGGTGACCGGCCCAGACCAGGTCCCAGATCGCGGCGGTCAGCGCGGCGTCGTCGGTGGACCCGACCCGGTCGGCCAGTGACCGGAAGAAGAGCGCCTGACCCTCGCCGAGGGCATCGAGCACCGCCTCGTGCAGCGGGGTGAGGCTCAGCGCCTCGCCGGGCGGGGGCAGCAGCAGCGGGGCCGCGTCCGCGTACGCGAGGGTGACCCAACCGTCGCCGCCGGAGATCGCCCCGGCCCCGGCCCAGACCACCTCCCCGCTGGCGCAGAGCTCGTCGAGCTGCGCGGGGGAGTAGTCGGCCACCCGGCCGGGCAGCACCAGCCGTTCCAGGGCGGACGCGGGCACCGCCGCCCCCTGCAACTGCTCGATGGTGGCGGCCAGCGCCTCCACGCCGCGGGCGGACGAGCCGACCTGCTGCCAGCGGGGGAGGAACGCGGCGAGGGCCTTCGGTGGCACCGGCTCGATCTCCCGGCGCAGGGCGGCCAGCGACCGACGGCGCAGCAGCCGCAGCACCTCCGCGTCGCACCACTGGGTGCCGACGCTGTCCGGGGCGAACTCGCCGGAGACGACCCGCCCGGTCGCGGCGAGTCGGCGCAGTGTCTGCTCGACGACGAAGACGCCGAGCCCGAAGCGGGCGGCACAGGTGGCCGCGGCGAACGGGCCGTGCGTGCGGGCGTACCGGGCCACCAGATCGCCGAGCGGATCCGCCACCGGCGCCAGGTACGCCTCGGCCACCCCGACGGGCAGCGCCACGCCAAGGGCGTCCCGGAGCCGGGCGGCGTCCTCGACGCCCACCCAGCGCTCCGCACCGGCGATGCGTACGCGCAGCACCCGGCGGGTCGCCTCCAGCTCGGTCAGCCACTCCACCGGCGCACCCCGGTCGGCCAGCTCGGTCTCGCTCAGGTCACCGAGCACCCGCAGCAGCTCGACCACGTCCTCCGCGTCGCGCGGCCGGCGCTGCTCGGTGAGCCAGCGCAGCTGACGCTCCGTCTCGGCGAGCACCGCCGGGTCCAGCAGCTCGCGCAGGTCGACCCGGCCGAGCAGCTCGCCGAGCAGGGCCGAGTCCAGCGCCAGGGCGGCGGCCCGCCGCTCCGCGAGGGGGGCGTCCCCCTCGTAGAGGAACGCGCCGACGTAGCCGAACAGCAGCGAGCGGGCGAACGGGGAGGGCCGCTCGGACTCCACCTCGACCAGCCGCACCTTGCGGCTGCCCAGGTCGCGCATCAGCTCGGCCAGGGCGGGCTGGTCGAAGACGTCCTGCAGGCACTCCCGGGCGGCTTCCAGGGTGACCGGGAAGTCGGCGTACTCGCGGGCGACGTCGAGGAGTTGGGCGGCCCGCTGGCGCTGCTGCCAGAGCGGCTGCCGGCGGCGCGGGTCGCGGCGGGGCAGCAGCAGCGACCGGGCCGCGCACTCGCGGAACCGGGACGCGAAGAGCGCCGACGTGCCCACCGACTCCTCGACGAGCTGGGCGATCTCGTCCGGCTCGAACACCACCACGTCGGCGCCGGGCGGCTCCTCGGCGGTGTCCGGCAGGCGGACCACGATCCCATCGTCGGAGGGCATGACCTGGGCGTCCACCCCGTACCGCTCGGCGAGCCGGCGGCCGATCGCGAGCGCCCACGGGCCGTTGACGCGGGCGCCGAGCACCGAGTGCACGGCGAGCCGCCAGTCGCCGAGCTCGTCGCGGAACCGCTCGACCAGCACCGTCCGGTCGTCCGGCAGGGACCGGGTGGCCTCCTTCTGCTCGCGCAGGTACGCCATCAGGTTGCCGGCGGCCCAGTCGTCCAGCCCGCCCGCCCGCAGCGCGGCGATCGCGTCCGCGTCGGCGAGCCGCAGCAGGGCCCGGACCCGCGCTCCGATGGCCCGGCCCAGCTCGACCGGGCGGCCGAGCTGGTCGCCCTTCCAGAACGGCATCCGCGCGGCCTGCCCGGGGGCGGGGGAGACCAGCACCCGATCGGGGGTGATCTCCTCGATCCGCCAGGAGGACGAGCCGAGCAGGAAGACGTCACCGACCCGGGACTCGTAGACCATCTCCTCGTCCAGCTCGCCGACCCGGGCGGCGCGTTCCGCCCCGGCCAGGAAGACCCCGAAGAGCCCCCGGTCGGGGATGGTGCCGCCGCTGGTCACGGCGAGCCGCTGTGCGCCCGGCCGGCCGGTGAGCACGTCGGTGGCCCGGTCCCAGATCAGCCGGGGCCGCAGCTCGGCGAACGCGGTCGACGGGTACCGGCCGGAGAGCATGTCCAGCACCGCGTGCAGGGCGGAGTCGGGCAGCTCGGCGAAGGGGGCGGCCCGGCGGACCAGCACGGCCAGGTCGCCCAGCCGCCATGGCTCCAGCGCCACCATCGCGACGATCTGCTGGGCGAGCACGTCGAGCGGGTTGCGCGGGTAGTGCAGCTCCTCGATGGCGCCCTCGGCCATCCGCTCGGCGACCACGGTGCAGGAAAGCAGGTCACCGCGGTGCTTGGGGAAGACCACGCCCCGGGAGACCGCGCCGACCTGGTGCCCGGCCCGGCCGACCCGTTGCAGGCCGGCGGCGACGCTGGGCGGTGCCTCGATCTGCACGACCAGGTCGACCGCGCCCATGTCGATGCCCAGCTCCAGGCTGGAGGTGGCCACCACGGCGGGGAGCTGCCCCGACTTGAGCGCCTCCTCGATGTGCTTGCGCTCCTCGCGGGAGACGCTGCCGTGGTGGGCCCGGGCGATCACCGGCGCTGCCCCCGCGGCGGCGCCGGACTGCGCCATCACCTCGGCGGGCGG
>JBARAE010000470.1:0-3855 GCA_049791715.1 Micromonospora sp. | reverse complement strand
CCGCCGGGGCGGTCGCCGCCCACTCCGCCGCCGCGCCCCGGGCGGCCTCGACCGCCTTGGCGACCTCGTCCGCCGTCGCCACCGGCACGGTGGTCACCGGGGAACCGTCGGCCGAATCGTGTACGACCAGTTCGCCCCCCGCGCCGCCCGCGCCCCACACTCCGCCAATCAGCTGCGCAACCGTATACATGGCGCACTGCATCCCCTCTGTCCTGACCGGCCAAACGCGTTTCGCCCGGTAACCGGCCGGGTAGGCGGATCGGATGATTTCGACCGGCACGGAGAGCGCGGACGCCGTCGTCATCGGCGCCGGCCACAACGGTCTGGTGGCCGCCAACCTGCTGGCCGACGCGGGCTGGGACGTCCTGGTGCTGGAGGCGACCCAGGTACCCGGCGGCGCGGTCCGGTCCGCCGAGGTCACCGCCCCCGGCTACCTCAGCGACCTCTTCAGCTCCTTCTACCCGCTCGGCTACGCCTCGCCGGTGCTGCGCGGCCTCGACCTGGACCGGTACGGCCTGGAGTGGACACACGCCCCGGACGTGCTTGCCCACCTGCTGCCCGACGGGCGCGCCGCCGTCATCAACCGGGACCTCGACACCACCGCGGCGTCAATGGAGACGTTCGCGCCCGGTGACGGGGAACGCTGGCGCACCGCGTACGCGGACTGGCGGGAGGTGGCCGAGCCGATGCTCGACACCATCACCCGGCCCTTCCCGCCGGTGCGGGGCGGCCTCACCCTGCTGCGCCGACTCCGGGTGTCCGGCGCGCTGCGGCTGGCCCGCCGGCTGGTGGTGCCGGTCCGCAAGCTCGGCGCGGAACTCTTCGAGGGCGAGGGCGGGCCGGCCCTGCTGGCCGGCTGCGCGCTGCACACCGACCTGTCGCCCGAGGAGGCCGGCTCCGGCGTGTACGGCTGGCTGCTCGCCATGCTCGGCCAGCAGGTCGGCTGGCCGGTGCCGGTCGGCGGCGCGCAGAAGATCACCGACGCGCTGGTGGCGCGGCTGGTCGAGCGGGGCGGCCGGATCGACTACGGCGCCCGGGTCGACCGGGTGCTCACCGCGCGGGGACGGGCCGTCGGGGTCCGTACGGCCGGCGGGGCCCTGTGGCGGGCCCGCCGCGCGGTACTCGCCGACGTTCCCGCGCCGGCGCTCTACCTGGACCTGGTGGGCGCGGCGCAGCTGCCGCCCCGGCTGGTGGAGGACCTGGCCCACTTCAGGTGGGACGGCTCGACGCTCAAGGTGGACTGGGCGCTCTCCGGGCCGGTGCCGTGGAAGAACCGGGCGGTGGCGGGCGCCGGCACGGTGCACCTGGGCGCCGACCTGAACGGGCTGACCACCTACGCGGCCGCGCTGGCCCGCGGCGAGGTGCCGCGGGACCCGTTCCTGCTGGTCGGGCAGATGTCGGTGGCCGACCCGAGCCACTCGCCGGCCGGTACCGAGTCGCTCTGGTCGTACACCCACCTGCCGTTCCGGCGGGAGTGGCGGGCCGAGGACGTGACCGGACACGTCGAGCGGATGGAGGAGGTGCTGGAGGGGGCCGCCCCCGGTTTCCGCGGGCTCATCCGCGGGCGGCACGTGGCCGGCCCCGCCGACCTGGAGCGGGACGACCCCAGCCTGGTCGGCGGCGCGCTCGGCGGCGGCACCGCGGCCGCGTACCAGCAGCTCTTCCTCCGCCCCATCCCCGGCCTGGGGCGTGCCGATACCCCGGTGGACCGGCTCTTCCTGGCCAGCTCGTCGGCCCACCCGGGCGGTGGCGTGCACGGGGCGCCCGGCGCGAACGCCGCCCGGGCCGCGCTGGCCCGGGACCGGACGGTCACCGGTGACCTCTACGCGGGCATGATCGGCCTGGCGCACCGGGCGGTCTACCGCTGAGCCTCGTCGTCACGGGGCTGTCTCCGCCCCGGGACCGTGAGGGGACGTCCTTTGCTCTGCTGCACTCCACGCAACAGTCACCCTCCGCGGTGACGGCCGCCGCTGTCCGGTTGGAAGGCCGCGCAGGTCAGCGTCGGTGTTGCGGTGGGTGCAGCAGAGCAAAGGGCAGACGACACCATTGCGGTGTCGCCGGGATGTGACGGTGCGTCGCCGTCCGTGTAGGGGAGCGGCGTCGTCAGCGATCGAGGTTGCGGTGCCGGGAGCGCAGCATGAACGGCATCAGTGCGCTCTCGATCTTGGTGGCGGCGGTCATCTTCGACGCGCCGTCCCGCCGATCCTCGAAGCGGATCGGCACCTCCAGGATCGTGTGCCCCAGCTTGGTGGCGAGGTAGTGCATCTCCACCTGGAAGCTGTAGCCGTTGGACTGCACCCGGTCCAGCCCGATGTCGCGCAGCGCGTCGGCCCGCCAGATCTTGAAGCCGGCGGTCAGGTCGCGGATCCGCACCCGCAGCAGCGTGTGCACGTAGAGGTTCGCCCAACCGCTCAGCGCCCGGCGGTAGAGCGGCCAGTTCTCGTCGAGCTCACCGCCCGGCACGTACCGCGAGCCGATGACCACACCCGCCTGGGTGGAGAGCAGCGCACCGAGCATGCCCGGCAGCGCCTCCGGCGGGTGCGACAGGTCGGCGTCCATCTGCGCCACGTACTCGGCGCCGCCGTCGAGCGCCCGGCCGATCCCGTCCACGTACGCCCGACCAAGGCCCTCCTTGCCGGGGCGGTGCACCACCTGCACGCGGTCCGGGTGCTCGATGGCCAGCTTGTCGGCCACCTCGCCCGTGCCGTCCGGCGAGTTGTCGTCGGCGACCAGCACCTTCAGCCCCGGCAGCGGGAGGGCGAGGAGCCGCTCGACCAGCACAGGGAGATTGCCTGCCTCGTTGTAGGTCGGAACGACGACGGTCAGGCGTGCCTCCCGCCAGGGCGAGGGCAACTGCACGGGTTCGATCATCACGGACATCCTCGGTTCGCCGACAGGGTCAAGTGAGAGGGTAGCCAGTTGCCATCGCAGGGTCGTCACAGACGCCCATGCCGGCGTCCCGGAGCGTGGTCGAGGGGCCGGTCAGCGTAACCGCCGGGCCAGCCCGGTGGCGGCCATCACCAGCCCGCTGAGGGCGAGGACGGAGACGGCCGGCTTGTGCGCGCTCACCCACAGCGCCGCCGAATGCCGGCGCGCCTGGTCGCCGAAGACTCCCTCGGCGCCCCAGTCCTGCTCGTCGTCGCCGGGCCGGTCGAGGTTGTCCCGCCAGGTCGCCGGGTCGATCGGGGTGTCGGTCTGCTGGCTGTCGTAGCCGCTGCTGGCCAGCTTCCGGTCGAGCAGGCCCGGGAAGAGGACGTTGCCGAGCCGCGCCCGCCACGTCGGACCGCCCACGTTCAGCTCGCGGGGCCCGTGGTCGGCCGCCCACACCACCGCCCGCGCGGCCACCTCCGGGGCGAAGATCGGGGGGACCGGCTGCGGGTGTCGGGGCAGCCGGGTGCGTACCCAGGAGAACTGGGGGGTGTTGACCGCCGGCAGCTGCACCATCGACAGCTTCACCCCCGGGCAGTCGTGCAGCAGCTCGGACCGGAGCGAGTCGTTGAACCCCTGGATCGCGTGCTTGCTCGCGCAGTACGCGGACTGCAGCGGGATGCCCCGGTACGCCAGCGCCGAGCCGACCTGGACGATCGCACCGCGACCGTCCGACCGCATGTGCCGCAGCGCGGCGAGGGTGCCGTACACCGTGCCGAGGTAGTTGACCTCGGTGACCCGGCGGAACTCGGCGGCGCTGATCTCCCACGCGGGCGCGAAGACCGACACCATGGCGTCGTTGATCCAGACGTCCAGCCCGCCGAAGTGCCGTACCGCGTCGTCGGCGGCCTGCTGCACGGCGGCGTCGTCCGCGACGTCCACCCGGTAGGTCCGCACGTCGGCGGCGCCCCGGGCCCAGCAGTCCCG
>JBARAE010000469.1:0-3752 GCA_049791715.1 Micromonospora sp. | reverse complement strand
GGGTCGGCCGGACCAGCACAGCCGGCTCGCCGGCCGCCGTCACCAGGCCGACGGCCACGTCGGCGGGCAGCCGCTCGGCGTAGGCGAGCAGCCCGTCCTGGGCCGCCCGCAGGGGAGCGCCGGCCATCGCGGCGCCGGTGTCGAGGACCACCACGACGGTACGCGCCGACGCGGCCTTCTCCGCCGCCACGCTGGACGGCAGCAGCCAGCCGTCCCGGGCGACGGTGACCGGCGGGATCCCGACGGCCGAGGCGCCCGGGAGGTCCGCCACGAGGCGTACCTGGTCCGGCTTCACCTCGTCCACCGTGACGGCCAGGTCCCGGGCGGCGTACGCCGGAGCGGCCGGGGCGAGCAGCACGACCAGGGCGGCGAGCACGGCGAGCACGCGGCGGCGGGTCACCACGGCCGGCCCTCGAACAGGCCGACGGGCACCGGGACACCGGCGTCGGCGAGGGTGTCGAGCAGTCGAGGACGCAGGCCGGTCCAGCGCAGGGCGCCGAGGTGCCGCCCGTTCTCGTCGTTCCCCGCCCGGTGATCGAAGACGAAGAGGTCCTGCATGGTCACCACGTCGCCCTCCATGCCGAGCACCTCGGTCACGTGGGTGACCCGTCGGCTGCCGTCCCGCAACCGGCTCTGGTGCACCACGAGGTCGACGGCGGAGGCGAGCTGTTCCCGGATCGCGCGTACCGGCAGATCCAGGCCGGCCATCAGGGACATGGTCTCCAGCCGGGCCACCGAGTCGCGCGGGCTGTTGGCGTGCACCGTCGTCAGGGACCCGTTGTGCCCGGTGTTCATCGCTTGGAGCAGGTCCAGCGCGGCACCGTCGCGGACCTCGCCGATGACGATCCGGTCCGGGCGCATCCGCAGCGCGTTACGGACCAGGTCCCGGACGGTGATCTCGCCCCGGCCCTCGATGTTCGGCGGCCTGGACTCCAGTCGCAGTACGTGGTTCTGGCGCAACTGGAGTTCCGCCGCGTCCTCGATGGTGACGATCCGCTCGTCCGGCGGCAGGAAGCTGGACAGCACGTTGAGGGTGGTGGTCTTGCCGGAGCCGGTGCCGCCGCTGATCACGATGTCCAGGCGCGCCCGCACGCAGGCGTACAGGAACTGCGCCACCTCCGGGGTGAAGGTGCCGAAGCCGATCAGGTCCTCCGTGGTGAAGGCGTCCCGGGCGAACTTGCGGATGGTCAGCATCGAACCGTCGAGCGCCACCGGCGGCAGGACGACGTTCACCCGGCTCCCGTCGGGCAGCCGGGCGTCCACCATCGGGCTGGACTCGTCGACCCGGCGGCCCACCCGCGAGACGATCCGGTCGATGACCCGCCGGAGGTGCTGCTCGTCCACGAAGGACGCGTCGACCTGGTGGATCCGCCCGAACCGCTCCACGAAAATCTGATCCGGGCCGTTCACCATGATCTCGGTGACGTCCGGGTCGCGCAGCAGGGGCTCGACCGGACCGTGGCCGAGGATCTCGTCGAGCAGTTCGGCCGAGATGCGGGCCGAGTCGGTGACGGCCAGCGGCGAGTCGCTGCGGGCGAGCACGTCGTTGATGGTGTCCCGGACCTTCTTCTCCAGCACCGTGTCCGGAGTCCGGTTGTCGTACAGCTGCGGGCCGAGGATGTCGAGCAGCTCGCGGTGGATGCGCAGGCGGAGAGCCGAGGTGCTGGTGCCGCCGGTGGGCCCGGTGATCGGGCCGACGGTACGGGTGGTCCGGCCGCTGTCGCCGCCGGACGGGTACCGCTGCGCCAGCCGGTCGGAGAGGCTCATCGGCTGGCCGCCCGACCGATCCGCTCCCGCAGCCCACGACCGGAGCGGGCCGCCGGTTCGGCGGCGATCCGCTCCAGCGCCAGCTCGCGGATGGCCCGGCTGACCGGATGTCCCGGCTTCTCCACCACGATCGGCACCCCCCGGTTGATCGACGTGGGCACGTCCCGGCTGGACGGGATGTGCACCGAGATCGGCGTCTGGAGTACCCGCTCGACGTCCGCGCCGGTCAGCCCGACCCGCGCGTCGCTGCGGTTGAGCACGACGAGTCGGGCCTGCATGGGAAGTTCGAGGAGGTCGAGCATGTCCATGGCGACCCGGAGGTTCTTCAGGGCGGGTACGTCCGGGGTCGCCACCAGCACCTGGACGTCGGACACGTCGAGCGCCGCGAGCACCGCCTCGGTGAACGCCGGGGGCGTGTCGACCACGACGTAGTCGGCCAGCGTGCGGACCGCAGCGAGGATCCGGGCGACGAGGTCCCGCCCGATCCGCTCCGCGTCGGTCGGGCCGACCGGGGCGAGCAGCACGTCGACGCCGGGCGCGTACGAGGTGAGCAGCGCGCGGACCAGCGTGGGGTCGATCCGGTCCCGGGCGTTCGCCGCGTCGGCGATGCTCCGCTCCGGCACCAGTTGCAGCATGATCCCGACGTCACCGAAGGCGAGGTCCAGGTCGACGAGGCAGACCCGTCGCCGACCGCCCTCGGCCAGCGCCACCGCCAGGTTGGTGGCGAGGGTCGACTTCCCGCAGCCGCCCTTGGCGGAGAAGACCGTCACCACCCGACCCTCGTCGGCGGCCTTCGCCGGCGTACCGGCGCCGAGCAGGTGCCGGGAGACCTCCAGGGAACGGGCGCAGGCCGCCTGCACCGCGGGGATGTCCCGGGCGTCGACCACGTCCCGTACGCCGGCCCGGAGCGCCTGGCCCATCGTCTCCACGTCCAACTGCTCGCGGAGCAGGAGGACACCGAGGGTCGGCCGGGCGAGCCGCTGCCGCGCCGCGAAGTCGAGCGCCAGCCCGGGGTCCGTGGTCGGGCCGAAGAGCACCAGCGGCTCGGGATGCTGGTCGGCGAGGAGGCGCTCCACGTCCTCGAGCCGACTCGTGGTGAGCACGCCGGCCCCGAGCTGGGAGGCGAGGTGGGCGCTCCACTGCCGGTGGGGTTCGAAGAGGATCGTCATGTCGGTTATCCGAACAGCGATCGGTTGTCGACGCCCGAGTCGGGCTTGACTTCGGACGATTCGCCGAGCACGCCGACGTTGAGCTCCCCGCCTAGGGCGACGGCGTGGGCGAGCCGCTCGGCGTCCACCTGGTTCAGCCCGAAGGTGACCGACAGCTCGTCGCTCCCGCCGGTGGTGGCACCCGCCGGGGTGGCTCCGTCCGCCGCGGGCGCCGGCCCCACCGAAATCACCTCGACGTCGGTCATCAGCAGCCGGGTCACGCTGTTGATCTTGCGGCCCTTCTCCAGCCCCGAGCCGGAAACCACGTCCCGCTTCTGGTCGTCCATCGGGGTGTACGTGTAGAAGATGGCCACCCGGGCGCCGGCCCGCAGCGAGGCCGGGCCGAACACCGTCGACTTCACCCGGGCGGTGATCGCCATCTGGCCGTCCGGGATCGCCAGGCCGCTGCCGCCCGCGACCGCACTGCCGAACATGGCCCGGAGCATGAGCTGGCCGCGCTGCACCGGGGCGGTGGTGACCAGCGCGTCCAGGCTGCCGTTCACCTGCTCCAGCGCGTCCTCGGGCAGCGTCTCCACCGGCATCCGGACCTCGCGCAGGTACCCCTTGGTCCGCAGCGCCTTGCCCGACGTACCGGCCGGGATGTGCTTGTCGGCGACCAGCACCGTACGGGCCTGCTTGCCCGCCACCGCCCGGTCGTCGGCCGACCGGAGGTAGAGCAGAACGGCGCCGGTGCCCAGCGCCGCCAGGACGACGGAGATCAGCACCGGGATGATGCGTCGGGCCATGAGTGGGGGTTCCTACCTTCTCCAGTGTTCC
>JBARAE010000468.1:0-4290 GCA_049791715.1 Micromonospora sp. | reverse complement strand
CCGCTCGGCCGGGGCGGTGGTCAGGCCGCGCGGGCGGTCAGTGTCCGGACGTCCCACACCCACACGTCCAGCTCCTGCCGGCCGGGACCGACCAGCTGCTCGACGGTACGCCGCAGCGGCTCGGCGTTCTCCTCATTCATCGGCAGCACCACGATCGCGGCCCGCCAGTGCCGCAGCTCGTCCAGGCAGCGGCGGCGCTGCCGGTCGTCCAGCTTCGGCGTACGACCCGTGGTGGCCACCTCCGACAGCAGGTTCCCGATGCCGCTGGGCCGGCCGCCGAAGCGACCCGGGTCGCCGGTGACACCGTTGCGCGGCGCGAGGAAGTAGCCGCCGGGAATTTTGAAGTCCAGGTCGGTGCTGGCGGCCCACCGCATCGCCTGCGTGTTGCCCATGCTCGGTACCGGCACCGACACCAGCGTCTGGTCGGGGCCGACGTACCGGCGCCAGCGGTCGGCGGTGATGAACTCCGGCACCGCGGGGCGGGTGGCGACCGCCAGCGGCATCGGCGCGATCGGCAGCAACGCCAGGACCAGGCCGGCGACGGTGAGCGTCCGCATGCTCCGTCGCTGGGCGCCCCGCACCGACCAGGTCCTCTCGACGGCCAGCGCCAGCAGCATCCCGATCACCACCGTCGTGATCAGACCGAACCGGGTCGGCACGACGGCGTCCAACAGCGGCAGCTTGACCAGCAGCTCCCACGGGCCGGTGGTGACGTCCCGGTCCCACCAGGACACCCGCTCGCCGAGGGAGAGCACCGCGAAGACCGCCCCGGTCACGGCGAGCGCCCGGACCACCACCTCCCGGCGCAGCCAGGCCACGATGCCGACGGCCAGCAGCGACAGGCTCCAGCCGAAGAAGGCGTTCTCCTCGGAGTAGTTCGGGGCGAGGTTCACGTTCGCCCGCTCGTTGCCGCCCAGGGTGGCCGAGCCGGGGGCGAAGAAGGCGGCGATGTCGTTGCCGTAGTCGCGGACGGCGTCGCTGAGCCCGTGATACGCCATCGGCCCGGCGAACTGGATGAACAGCGGGTACGCCAGCAGCGCCCCGGCCAGCGCCGCGCAGGCGGCCAGCCCGGTGCCGAGCGGGCGCCAGGCCGCCGACCAGAGCTGCCGGCGCTGGGCGAGGACGGCGAGCAGGAAGACCCCGCAGGCCAGCGCGGTGAAGAGCAGGATCTCCTCGTTGATGAACGCCTGCGCGGTGACGAGCAGGGCGAGCAGCAGCCCGTCGCGTACCGGGCGGGTGGAGCGGGTCAGCACCAGCACCCGCCAGACGATGAACGGCAGCAGGAACTGCGAGATGATGTTGGGATGCCAGCTGGCGTGCGAGAGCATGCCGGGCGAGAACCCGCAGAACCAGCCGCCGACGGCAGCCGCGAGCCGGACGCGGACGACGTGCCGGGAGAGCACGTGGTACCAGGCGGCGGCGCTGCCCGCGAGCCCGAGGGTCACCAGCAGCACGAAGGAGACGGCCGGTCCGAACAGGAGGGTGACCGGCACCATCGGGATGCCGAGCGCCAGGATGGCGGTGTTCGCCATCAGGTTGACCCCGTCGGGGTAGTTGAACTGGTCGGTGTAGAACGGGAACTCCCCGTGCAGCACCACCCGGACGGAGTGGGCGAGGAAGAACTGCACCTGCGCCGGGTCGCTGGTGTAGAGCGGGGCCACCCGGCCCACCGGGTCGACCCAGATCCGGCCGGTCACCCACAGCGCGGCGAGCAGGAACACCGCGTACGCCCCGAGGTCCTGGCGGCGGGGCGTCGAGCGCCACCAGCCGACCAGGGCGGCCACCCGTCCGCCTCGTCGGTCCGGCACGGTCGCCGGGGTGCCGGGGCGGTCGGCGGAGGTGACGTCGGAGCCGGTCAGGGCGTCGGCATCCGGTGCGGATTCGACACGGGACTCGGCAGGGGTCACAGTCGGCGGAGTCTACCGGAGCCGGAAAATGCCACGAAACGCACGTCACCGTCCTCTGTGGCCGGGCGGCCGGGGCGAGGCGGGCGCGGGCCGGCGGCCGGACATCTCGTACCATGTGGCTTCGAAAATACGACCGGCGACGCGATCGGGGGCGTACAGGTGGCTTCAGTCCGCCGGCGCGGCACGACAGCCACCGCACTGCTCACCCTGCTGCTGACCGCGGCCGCCTGCGGGCCGGTCGCCGACCCCCAGGCCGCCGATCTGCGGGCCGGCTACGACAGCCTGGACGGGTCGCTGCCGGTCTGGCCGGCGCGGGGCGACCTGGCCGGCGACGCCGCCGCGACCAGGGCGGTCACCGAGGCGGTACGCGGCTGGCGTTCACCGGTCGACGACCGGGTCCACCTGCCCTCGTCCGGGATCCTCTGGTCGGGCCGGGTGGACGGCACCCCGCTGGCCCTGGTCGCCGCCGACGTGCCCGGGGAGAGCGCCTCCTGGCTGCTGCAGCTCACCGGAGACGGCGACCGGTACGTGGTCGACCGGGCCGCGGAGTACACCGACCCCGGCTACCTGGTCTACGCCGACGTGCTGCCGGTCCAGCTCGGCGAGACCCGGCGCTACCTCACCTCCGCCCGCGTGGAGCGGCTGCTCGGGCAGGACGGCCACGCGGTGGCCGCCGCCGACGGGCTCACCGAGCCGGTCGCCGTGCCGCCCTGCCGGGCCGTGGAGCTGACCGCGACACTGCGGCCCACCCGGTCGCTGCCGCGCGGCCGGGCCGCGGACCGGGTGCTCGACCTGGGTACCGCGACCGCCCAGCCGCGATACCCGCTGGTCCGTGACGAGACCGGCTCCGGCCGGCGCGCCCTGACCGGGTTGGACACCTGCGCGCTCGCCGGGGAGCAGGGGCCGTTCGGCAGCATCCCGCGCCGGATCGGCGAGCGGGATACGGCCCGCTCCGCACCGGAGTCGTGGCCGATGGCGAAGATCAGCGTCCGGTCCCTCGGCGAGCTCGCCCTCGGCGGCGGAGAGCCGGCTGAGTTGGAGCAGCTCAGTTGGGAGAGCGCGACCGGGACGATGAGCGCCGTGGTCTGTCGACCGGACGATGGCGGCACCCCCATCCTCTCCCCCGCCGACCGCTCGACCCCCCTGCAGGCGTACCTGCTGCCGGCGCCCGGGCAGCCGCTGGCGGTGCTGAGCTGGCGGGCCAGGGACGCGTCACTGGCCGTGCCGCCGGGCACCACCCGACTGGTCGACCGGCCCGGGCTGGTGGTGGTGTCCCAGCCGGCCCGGCCGCAGACGTTCAGCCTGGCCGGCACCGAGAAGACCTGGTACCGCTCCCTCGGCGGCCGCTGACCGATCCGGTCGGCGCGCGGCGGCCGACACGACGAAGGGCGGCCCGTCCGGACCGCCCTTCGTGGTGGAGGCTCAGTTCTTGGCGCCGGCCTCGTCGGGCTGCACCTGCTCGACGGACTGGGCGTCCAGGCCGGAGATCCAGCCGGTGACGTCCCGGGCCACGTCCTGCGCGGTCAGGCCGAGGTCGGCCAGGATCTGCGCGCGGGTGCCGTGCGGGTGCCAGTCGGCCGGCACGCCCAGGTCGCGCAGCGGCACCCGGACGTCCGCGTCCCGCATCGCCTGGGCGAGCGCGTCCCCGACGCCGCCGACCCGCACACCGTCCTCGACGGTGACCACCAGCCGGTGCCCGGCGGCCAGCTCGACCAGCTCGGCCGGGACCGGGCGGACCCAGCGCGGGTCGACCACGGTGACGCCGTAGCCCTGCTCGGCGACCCGGGCGGCCACCTCCATGCCGAGGCCGGCGAAGGAGCCGACCGCGACCAGCAGCACGTCGGTCCGCGCCGACTCGGCCAGCACGTCGACCGTGCCGACCCGGCGTACGGCCGGCAGGTCGGCGGCGACCGTGCCGGTGGGGAAGCGGACGATGGTCGGGCCGTCGTCCACGGCGACCGCCTCGCGCAGCTCCTCGCGGAGGCTGGCGGCGTCCCGGGGCGCGGCGATCCGCAGGCCGGGCACCACGCCGAAGACGGACATGTCCCAGATGCCGTAGTGGCTCGGCCCGTCCGGGCCGGTGATCCCGGCCCGGTCCAGCACGAAGGTGACCGGGAGCTTGTGCATCGCCACGTCCAGCAGGACCTGGTCGAAGGCCCGGTTCAAGAATGTCGCGTAGACCGCCACCACCGGGTGCAGCCCGCCGAGCGCGAGCCCGGCCGCCGAGGTCACCGCGTGCTGCTCGGCGATGCCGACGTCGTACACCCGCTCGGGGTACTTTCGGGCCAGCGAGGCGATGCCGGTCGGCTCGGCCATCGCGGCGGTGATCCCCACCACGTCGGGTCGCTCGTCGGCGATCGCGACCAGCTCGTCGGCGAAGACG
>JBARAE010000467.1:0-2504 GCA_049791715.1 Micromonospora sp. | reverse complement strand
GCGATGTAGGGGCGGTGCCAGCGGGAGACGCGGCGCCGGGCACGCGCCCATGCCGACCGGGGTACGCCGTTGTGCGACGGCGGAGTCGGCGGCTGGATCTCGAAGCTGTCGACGTGCCGCACGCTCTTGCTCCGGCCTGTGTTGGTTACCGGGCGCTGGAGGCTTGTCGTCACCTCAACCCATGTCCTCCCGCATGACTCGCGCCCTCACTCGGAGTGAAGGCCCGGGTCGCCCACCGTCCCAGTCTCCCACGCGGGCCCGAGCCGGACAGCGGCCCGAGGGGAGAAGCCGTCCGTTGGTGCCTGCAGGGATCTGGCCGGCTCCGTATCGGTTGCGAAGCCGGGGACCGAGCCACTATACCGATGGATGCGGCCCCCGGTAGAGCCGTGGACTGGGCGGTTCGGCACTCGCGGGTCGATTCCTCTCCGTAATCGTTACGTGTCGTGACTCACCGTACGAGCCGGGACAACCGACGGTCAGCGAGCGGCTTCCCGCCGGTCTGGCAGGTGGGGCAGTACTGGAGGCTGGAGTCGGCGAAGGAGACCTCCCGGACGGTGTCCCCGCAGACGGGGCAGGGCAGGCCCGCGCGGGCATGCACCTTCAGCCCGGAGCGCTTCTCGCCCTTCAGCTCCGCGGCCCGCTGGCCCACCGACCGCCGCACCGCGTCGCCGAGTACCTCCCGAGTCGCCGCGTGCAGGGTGGCCAGCTGCTCGTCGGTCAGCCGGTCGGTGATCGCGAACGGGGAGAGCTTCGCCGTGTGCAGGATCTCGTCGGAGTACGCGTTCCCCACCCCGGCCAGTACCGACTGGTCGGTCAGCACTCCCTTCACCTGGCCCCGCCGGCTGCGCAGCCGCTCGCTGAAGGTGGTCAGGTCGGCGCCGAGGGCGTCGGGGCCCAGCTTCGCCACCCCGGGCACCTGCGCCGGGTCGGTCACCAGGTACGCGGCCAGCTTCTTCTGGGTGCCGGCCTCGGTCAGGTCGAAGCCCGAACCGTCGTCCAGGCGTACCCGCAGGGCGATCGGGCCCTTGC
Source organism: Micromonospora sp. (assembly GCA_049791715.1). GTDB lineage: Bacteria > Actinomycetota > Actinomycetes > Mycobacteriales > Micromonosporaceae > Micromonospora. The sequence continues at coordinate 1,475 of JBARAE010000467.1, read as the reverse complement.
CGGGGCGCAGCGGCGCGGCGGACGGGAACGCCTCCCGGTAGTGCAGCCAGCCCGCCCGGGCCAGGTGGACCACCAGATGCACCCCGCCGTCGAAGACCACGTCGAGGAACTTGCCGTGCCGACCGGCGTCGACCACCTTCCGACCGGACACCGCGCTGGGCGCCGGGTCGTACGTCTTCAGGGCGCTGATCGCGGCGACCTCGATCCGGTCGACGCAGCGCCCCACCGCCCGCTCGCGCAGATAGCCGGCGAGCGCTTCCACCTCCGGTAGTTCGGGCATCAGACAACGGTAGCCTTCTTTCCCGTGAGCGCGAGGAATGAGCGTGCGAGTCCCTGTCGCGAGCGCGAGGAGTGAGCTTGCGAGCCCCGCAGTCGCGAGCAGAGGCCGGCACAGTCGCGAACGAAAGGCGAGCTCAGTGAGAATCGTGGTGGCGCACAACCGGTACCGGGAAGGTCAGCCCTCCGGCGAGAACATCATCGTCGACGCGGAGATCGCCCAGCTCACCGCGGCCGGGGTGGAGGTGCTGCCGTTCATCCGCAGCTCCGACGAGATCCCGTCCATGTCGAAGCCGGCCAAGGCGCTGCTGCCGATCTCGCCGATCTGGGCGCCGAAGGCCCAGCACGACCTCGATCGCCTGATCACCGAGCACCGGCCGGACGTGCTGCACCTGCACAACCCGTACCCGCTGCTGTCACCCTGGGTGGTGCGGACCGCCCACCGGCACGGCGTGCCGGTGGTGCAGACGGTGCACAACTACCGGCAGGTCTGCTCCTCCGGGCTCTACTTCCGGGACGGGATCATCTGCCAGGACTGCCGGGGCCGGGCCCTGGGCGTGCCGGCGATCGTGCACCGCTGCTACCGCGGCTCCCGGGTGCAGAGCGTGCTGATGGCCACCACGCTGGCCGTGCACCGCCCGACCTGGAAGTCGGTGGACCGGTTCATCGCGCTCACCACCGCCGTCGCCGACCACCTGCGCGACTACGGCATCCCGGACGAACGGATCGTGGTGAAGCCGAATGCGATCCCCGACCCCGGCGCGCCGGCCCCGCTCGGTGACGGGTTCCTCTTCCTCGGCCGGCTCTCGCCGGAGAAGGGGCTGGACCTGCTGCTGGAGGCGTGGCGCCGGCACCCCGATGGGATGCTCGGCCCGCTGCGCGTCGCCGGCGACGGCGAGCTGCGCCCGCTGGTCGAGGCGGCGGCCGCCGAGCGGGCGGACGTGACGTTCCTGGGCCCGCTGGACCGGGCCGGGGTCCGCAGCGCCCTGGAGGCGAGTGCCGTCGTGCTCGCCACCTCCACCTGGCACGACGTGCTGCCGACCGTGATCCTCGAGGCGCTGGCCAGCGGCCGTCCGGTGCTCGGCACCGCACTCGGCGGCATCCCGTACCTGGTCGGCGCCGACTCCCCCCGGGAGCCCGCCGGGACCGGCCCGGCCGCCGTCACCTCGGCCGTCGCTGGGGACGGGGTGGTGCCGCTG
>JBARAE010000466.1:0-12507 GCA_049791715.1 Micromonospora sp. | reverse complement strand
CCGGTGCGCCGGCTGCGCCGGCCAGCCGGGTACGCCCTGCTGGCCGGTGGCGGGCAGACGGTCGTGCTGTGGTTCTGGCATCTGCCCGGGCCGTACGTCGCCGCGGTGGACCACCCCGTGGCGCACGCCGCCGAGCATCTCAGCTTCGTGGCGGCGGCCTGGCTGTTCTGGACGCCGGTGCTCGGCCCGGCACGGCACCGCCCGCCCGCCCCGGTGGCGGTGCTGCTGCTGGTCGCCACCATGCTGCCCGCCGCGGCGCTCGGCGCGGTGCTCACGTTCGCTCCGGAGCCGATCTATCCCGTGCGGGTGCTCGGCGCCGATCCGCTGACCGACCAGCAGATGGCCGGCCTGCTGATGTGGGCGCCGATGGACCTGGTCGTGCTGGTCGGGGCGCTGGCCGTGTTCCTGCGCTGGCTGCTGCGCCTGGAACGCGAGCGGCCGGACCGGCTGGCTCCGGTGGATGCGGCGGCGGCGAAGGCCGGAACGGAAGGGGTGGCGCGATGAGAGTGTCCCGTGGCGTCTGGCTGATGGCGGCAGCGATCGCGGTTGTGGCCGTGGTCGCCGGCTGCGCCTCGGCGGCGCCCCCACCACCACCCGAGTCGCGGGTCGGCCGGCCGGACCGGGGCGCCGAGCTGATCGCCCAGTACGGCTGCGGCTCCTGCCACACCATCCCCGGCGTCAACCGGGCGAACGGCCTTGTCGGCCCGCCCCTGACCCGCTTCGGCGCCCGCTCCTACATCGCCGGCGAGCTGCCGAACAACGCCGACAACCTGCGCCGCTGGATCTCCGACCCCCAGTCGGTGGAACCCGGCACAGCGATGCCGAACCTGGGCGTGAGCGCGATCGACGCCCAGGACATCGCCGCCTACCTCTACACGCTGGACTGACCGATGCGACGTTCACGAGCGGTGACCTGGCGGCCGGCCCCGCACCCCCGCCGAGCCCTGGCGGTGGGGGTCTTGCTGATGCTCGCCGCGGGCCCGGTGGCGCTCGCCCCCGCGCCGACTCCGTCGGCGTCGGACACCCCGGCCCGTTCCGCCCCCTCGTCCGGCGGGGACCGGGGCGCCGAGCTGTACCTGGGGCAGTGCGCGGTCTGCCACGGCGTGCAGGGGCAGGGCACGCAGCGGGGACCGTCCCTGGTCGGGGTCGGGTCCGCCTCGGTCGACTTCCAGGTCTCCACCGGCCGGATGCCGGTGTCGCAGGAGGTGCAACAGGCCCGGCGCCGCCGGCCGGTGTTCTCGGCCGACGACATCACGGCACTGGTGGACCATGTGGCCAGCTTCGGCGGTGGCGGACCGGCAGTTCCCCGGGTCGTGCCGGGAAACCTGGTGTCCGGCCGGGAGATCTTCGCCGCGAACTGCGCGCCCTGTCACGGCGCGACCGGGTCGGGGGCCGTGCTGACCAACGGCTGGACGGCCCCCCCGCTGTACGACTCCACCGCCACCCAGGTTGCCGAGGCGGTCCGGGTCGGCCCCGGTCTGATGCCGCAGTTTCCCGGCCAGGTGCTCAGCGACGAGCAGCTCAACGACGTGAGCACCTACGTGGAGCGGCTGCGGAGCGAACGGCTGGACCGGGGCGGCAATCCGCTCGGGCGGCTCGGCCCGCTGGCCGAGGGGCTGGCGGCCTGGCTGGTGGTGCTGGGCCTGCTGGTGGCCGGCGTCCGATGGCTGGGCAGGAGGGCGGGGGAGTGAGCGCCCGGCCTCCGTCAGCCACCGAACGCGCGGCCAGCCGCCGGATCGTCACGGCGTTCCTGGTCAGCGCTGTCGGGGCGGTCGGTTTCGCGGTGACGTACGGGCTGGGCGGGAACACCCGGTGGGAGGGGGTCTCGCTCGCGGTGGCCTTCGCCGGGCTGGCGGTGGGCCTCGCGGTCTGGGGGCGGCGGCTTGTCCCCGTCGGCGGGTACGTCGAGGAGCACGAGGGGTTCGCCCCACCCCCGGCGGAGCAGGCGAGGACGGCGGCGGTGCTCACCGCGCCGGACAGCCCGGTGCGGCGGCGAGGACTTCTCGCCGCGCTCGGACTGGCGCTGACCGCGCTCGGGGTGGCCGTGCTCTTCCCGCTCCGTTCCCTGCTGCCGTGGGACCGGACCCGACCGGTCCAGGCGCTCAGGGACACCCCGTGGGGGCCGGGGGTACGGCTGGTCAACGCGGACGGGCGGCCGATGCGACCGGAGGACGTACCGGCGGGCACGGCGGTGGGCGTCTTTCCCGAGGGCAACGTGGACGCCGGTGACGGGCCGGCCTTCGCCGTGCGGCTGGAGCCCGAGCGTTTCACCCGCCCACCGTCCGGCGGCCACGTCGGAGGAGTGGTGGTCTACTCGCTGCTCTGCACCCATGCCGGGTGTCCGGTGCGGCTCTACCTCAAGGGCACCGGGCGGCTGCTCTGTCCCTGTCACCAGTCCTCGTTCGACCTGCTGGCCGATGCCCGGCCGGTCGCCGGCCCGGCGGCCCGACCGTTGCCGGGGCTGCCGATCGAGGTCGGTCCGGACGGTTTCCTCCGGGCCACCGGCGATTTCACCGCCCCGCCCGGGGCCGGCTTCTGGAGCTGGGGATGATCACCGACCGGTTGGCCCGGATGCTGGACGACCGGCTCCGGCTCTCTCCGATCGCGCGCCGGGCGATGGCGAAGGTCTTCCCGGACCACTGGTCCTTCATGCTGGGCGAGATCGCGCTCTACTCGTTCGTCGTGCTGATCCTCACCGGCGTCTACCTCACCTTCTTCTTCGACCCCAGTTCGGCCGACCGGGTCTACCACGGTGACTACGACCCGCTGGACGGCGCCACCACCTCCGCCGCGTACGCCTCGACGGTCCGGCTGAGCTGGGACGTGCGGGCGGGACTGCTGATCCGCCAGACGCACCACTGGGCGGCGCTGGTGTTCGTGGCGGCAATCGTCCTGCACCTGATCCGGAACTTCTTCACCGGCGCGTTCCGCAAGCCGCGTGAGCTCAACTGGCTGATCGGCGTCACGATGCTGACCCTCGCCCTGGCCAACGGTTTCACCGGCTACTCCCTGCCGGACGACCTGCTCTCCGGGCTGGGCCTGCGGATCATCACCTCGGTCGTGGAGTCCATCCCGCTGGTCGGCGCCTGGCTGGTGTCGCTGGCCCTGGACGGGGAGTTCCCCTCCGACGCGATGATCCCGCGGATGTTCGTCACCCACGTGCTGCTGGTGCCGGCCGTCCTCGTCGTCCTGGTGTCGCTGCACCTGGCCATCCTGGTGCGACAGAAGCACTCGCAGTTCCCCGGTCCGGGGCGGACTGAGCACAACGTGGTCGGCTCCCGGTTCTGGCCGAGCTACACCCTGCGTACGCTCGCCCTCTTCGCCTGGGTGCTGGCGGTGCTGTTCGCCCTCGGCGGCCTGGTCCAGATCAACCCGGTCTGGCTCTACGGCCCGTTCGAGCCCGCCCAGTCGACTTCACCCGCCCAGCCCGACTGGTACGTCGCCTGGGGCGACGGTGCACTGCGCCTCTTCCCGCCCTGGGAGATCCGGGTCGCCGGGTACCTCGTGCCTGCGCCGTTCTTCCCCGGGGTGGTGCTCGGTGGGGTCACCTTCCTCGCCCTCTACGCCTGGCCCTTCGCCGAACGGCTGCGCACGAAGGACCGGCGGCCGCACCAGCTGCTCGACCGCCCCCGCGACCATCCCGTCCGGCTGGCCATCGGGGTGGCCGCGCTGACCTTCTACGCGGTGCTCGTGGTGGCCGCAGGCGACGACATCATCGCCCGGCTGCTGCGGGTGCCCGTCTACGACCTGCTGACGCTGTTCCGGGTGCTGGTGCTCGTCCTGCCGGTCCTGGCCGGGGTGATCGCGTTCCTGACCGCCCAGGCGCTGCGCCGTGGCGACGCCGTCTCCGTCGGTGAACTGACCCGCGCCGACCTGCGCCGGGCCGGCCACCGCGCGCCCCGCCAGCCGGCGGGCGGGGCCGGACCGGAGACACCCGCGCCGGACAGGCCGGGGGAGCGGATCGAGTTGTGGGCCGAGGGCGATCTGTGGCGGTGGCGGTACCGCGACGAGGCCCGGCAGGTGGTCATCACGGGCAACCGGGCCGTGCAGTCGGAGGAGGAGGGGGCGTCTGCCGCCCGGCTCGCGTACCCGGGAGTCGACCACGTGGTGGTGCCCGGTCCGCCGCCGCCCCCGCCGCCCGGCCCGGTTCGCGCCGCCCTGCGACGTTGGGGCCGGGCAGCGGCCGCCGGTTCGCTGCTGGTCGGGCTCATCCTCGACCGGCGGAAGCGGCGGCGACAGGAGCGGGAGCGCAGCGCTCCGACGCCGGCGCCGCCGGAGCGGGAGGACGCCGACCCGGTGCGACCGCCCGAGCCCGCGGACGGGGCGTCGACCGGGGGCGGGCGGCCATGAGACACCTGGTGGGACAACCGGTCGAACTGGTCTGGGTCGCGGTCAAGGCGCTGCTGCTCTATGCCACCGCCGTGGTCGGCTTCCGGCTCAGCCGTCGCCGGACCGTGGGCGCGGTGTCGCCGTACGACTTCGTGGCCGCCGTCGCGGTCGGCGCGATCGTCGGCCGGCTGCCCAACGCACCGGACACGAGCTATCTGGCCGGGGCCGTCACGCTGGTGACCATCCTGGTCAGCCACGCGTTGATCAGCCGGCTGCGGTTCACCCGGCTGGGTGAGCGCCTGGTCGACCACGCGCCCCGGGTCCTGGTGGCGCACGGTGAGGTCCTCGATGCTCAGCTGCGCCACTCGGGTCTCACCCGCAGGGATCTCGACGCCCTGCTCCGCGAGCACGGCGTGACCGACCCGGGCGGGATCGACTTCGCGCTGCTGGAGCAGCAGGGCCGCTTGTCGATCGTGGCCCGGGAACCGGTGTGAGCGGGATTCCGAGCCGCGGTGGCCTGATGCTGGCCGGTGGGCTCCATCGAGCTGCGGGCGGAGCGGTGTCCGTGGGCTGGCTGTCGGAAAGGGGCCAGGTCGGGTGTTTGGCGGCAATCGGCACGGGTAGCTGCGAACACATCAGGACGTGCCGGCGGCCGTCCGGGACCGACCAGCGGTCGGTCCGTCGCCGCCCGCGTGTCCCTATGAGCGGCGGCCGGCACGAGGGCCGGCGCCGCTCGTCCGCGACCGCACGACGGTCGGCACCAGCGGGGGGCCGAGAACGCGAAACTCCAGATTCAGGAGGCGTGACGTGCAGGAAATCGTAGGCGAGAGCCTGGCCCGACGGCTGGTGGAGTGGGGCGTCGACACCGTCTTCGGCCTCCCCGGCGACGGCATCAACGGTCTGATGGAAGGCTTCCGCCGGCAGCGGGAGAAGCTGAACTTCGTGCTGGTGCACCACGAGGAGGCGGCCGCCTTCATGGCCACCGGCTACGCCAAGGCCACCGGCCGGATCGGCGTCTGCTGTGCTACCTCCGGGCCGGGCGCCATCCACCTGCTCAACGGGCTGTACGACGCCAAGCTCGACCACGTGCCGGTGCTCGCCATCACCGGCATGCAGGAGACCTCCGTGCTCGGCTCGCACTATCAGCAGGAGGTGCACACCGACCTGCTCTACCAGGACGTCGCCGAGGCGTACAACCTCATGGTCACCAACCCCCAGCAGATGCCCGGGGTGGTCGACATCGCCATCCGCCACGCCCTGGCCAAGCGGACCGTCGCGCATCTGACCTTCCCCAACGACATCCAGGTCGCCGCCGCGGGCGAGGACCCGTACCGGCACGTCAGCCCGGGGGAGCCGCCGATGAGCAGCCCGGTCGTGTCGCAGCCGCCGATCCCGGCGACCCAGGCCGACCTGGCCCGCGCCGTCGAGGTGCTCAACGCCGGGGAGAAGGTCGCCATGCTGGTCGGCGTCGGCGCCCGCCACGCCCGGGACGAGGTGCTCGCGGTGGCGGAGGCGCTGGCCAGCCCGATCGTCAAGACGCTGCCCGGCAAGATGGTGGTGCCCGACGACCACCCGCTCACCACCGGCGGCCTCGGCCTGCTCGGCACCAGGCCGAGCGAGGAACTGATGGAGGAGTGCGACACCCTGCTGATGGTGGGCACGTCCTTCCCGTACGGGAAGTACCTGCCGTCGCCCGGGCAGGCCAAGGTGGTCCAGATCGACGTCGACGCGAGCCTGATCGGCCTGCGCCTGCCGGTGGACGCGGCGGTCACCGCCGACGCCAAGCTGGCGCTGCAGCAGCTGCTGCCGATGCTCCAGCCGCGGTCGGACCGGTCGTTCCTGACGAAGTACCAGCAGGCGCGGGACGCGTGGCGTTCGGACATGACGGCGCTGGAGGACCCGGGCCGGGACCCGATCGCCCCGCAGTACCTGGCCAGCTGCATCGACGCGGTGGCCACCTCGGACGCGATCCTGACCTGCGACTCCGGCACCATCGCGACCTGGGCGGCCCGGCACTGGACCATTCGCGGCGGGCGGGAGTTCTACCTCTCCGGCAACCTGGCCACGATGGCGCCCGGTCTGCCGTACGCGATCGCCATGCAGCACGCCTTCCCCGGCCGGCAGGTCATCGCGTTCGTCGGAGACGGTGGTTTCGCCATGCTGATGGCCGAGTTCCTCACCGCCGTCCGGCACGAGTTGCCGATCAAGGTGGTCATCAACAACAACAACGCGTACGGGCAGATCCTCTGGGAGCAGATCGTCCTCGGCTACCCCGAGTACGCCGTGCGGCACCGGCAGCCGGAGGCGGACTTCGGTGCCTGGGCGCGGGCCTGCGGCGGGTACGGCGTGAAGGTCAGCGACCCGAAAGCGGTGCCGGAGGCGATCCGGGCGGCGCTGGCTCACCCGGGCCCGGCGCTGGTGGACTGCGACGTCAACCCGAACGAGCCGCCGATGCCGGGCAAGGTGAAGTACGAGCAGGCCAAGCACTTCACCGAGGCGTTCCTGCGCGGCCAGCCGCACAAGGTGGCCACGGTCGCCACCGTGGCCCGCGACAAGATCAACGAGCTGCGGTCATGAGCCGACGCGTCACCGCCACGGCACATACCGCTCCGCCGACGAGCGCGACGCCCCTGCCGGAGCCCGTTCTGCGGCCGCCCGACCCGGCGCACGACATCGACCTGGCGGCCCTCGCCGCCGACCTGAGCGCGGAGGTGGACGGGGAGGTCCGCTTCGACGCCGGCTCCCGGGCGGCGTACTCGACCGACGCCTCCAACTACCGTCAGGTGCCGCTCGGGGTGGTCGTACCCCGCACGGTGGAGGCGGCGGTGGCCGCGGTGGCCGTCTGCCGGCGGCACCGGGCGCCGCTGGTGTCCCGGGGCGGCGGCACCAGCCTGGCCGGCGAGTGCACCAACACCGCCGTGGTGCTGGACTGGTCGAAGTACTGCCACCGGCTGCTGGAGGTGGATCCGCAGGCGCGGACCTGCCTGGTCGAACCGGGCATCGTGCTCGACGAGCTCAACTCCGCGCTCAAGCCGACCGGCCTGGAGTACGGCCCCCGCCCCGCCACGCACAACCACTGCACCCTGGGCGGCATGCTCGGCAACAACTCCTGCGGCGCCACCGCCCAGCGCACGGGCAAGGTCGTCGACAACATCGTCGAGCTGGAGGTGTTGCTCTACGACGGCACCCGGATGTGGGTCGGGGAGACCAGCGACGAGCAGTACGCCGAGATCCAGCGCCGGGGCGGCCGGCAGGCGGAGATCTACCGGCAGCTGCGCGCCCTGCGCGACGACTACCTCGGGGACATCCGCACCCGGTACCCGAAGATCCCCCGGCGGGTCTCCGGATACAACCTGGACAGCCTGCTGCCGGAGAAGAACTTCCACGTCGCGCAGGCCCTGGTGGGCTCCGAGGGCACCCTGGTCACCATCCTGCGGGCCCGGCTGAAGCTGGTGCCGGTTGTCAAGGCGCAGTCGCTGGTCTTCCTCGCCTACCCCGACATCGCCGCCGCCGGCGACGACGTCCCCCGGGTGCTCGAGCACCAGCCGATCGCCCTGGAGGGCATCGACGACAAGCTGATCAACTTCGAACGGCGCAAGCACCTGCACCCGCAGGCCCTGCACGAGCTGCCGGCGGGCGGCGCCTGGTTGATGGTCCAGCTCGGCGGCGAGACCGCGCAGGAGGCTCGGGAAGCGGCCGATCGGCTGATCGCCGCCGTCCGTCGCGACGGCGGACCGACCGTCCACGAGTTCGTCGACCCCGCCGACGAGCAGCGGATGTGGAAGGTCCGCGAATCGGGGCTGGGAGCCACCGCACATGTGCCGCACGAGGAGGACACCTGGCCCGGCTGGGAGGACTCCGCCGTTGGCCCCGACCGGCTCGGCGACTATCTGCGCGACCTGAACACGCTCTACCAGGAGTACGGCTACGAGCAGGCCTCGCTGTACGGGCACTTCGGTCAGGGGTGCGTGCACACCCGGATCCCGTTCCGCCTGCGAAGCGCCGACGGGGTGCGGCAGTTCCGTTCCTTCGTCGAGCGGGCGGCCGACCTGGTCGTCTCCTACGGCGGCTCGTTCTCCGGCGAGCATGGCGACGGGCAGGCCCGGGGCGAGCTGCTGCCGAAAATGTTCGGCGACCGGGTGGTGCGGGCCTTCGGGCAGTTCAAAGCGATCTTCGACCCGGACGACCGGATGAATCCCGGGAAGGTGGTGCCACCCTACCCGCTGGACAGTCATCTGCGGCTGGGCGTGGACTACAACCACGGCGACGTGGATTCGGTCTTCCAGTACCCGGATGACAACGGCAGCTTCGGGGAGGCGGTGCTGCGCTGCGTCGGCGTGGGGAAGTGCCGCCGCCACGAGGGCGGGGTGATGTGCCCGTCTTACATGGTCACCCGGGAGGAGGAACACTCCACCCGGGGCCGGGCGCGACTGCTGTTCGAGATGCTCGACGGGACCGCGCGGGGCGGCGTCATCGGCGACGGCTGGCGCTCCGAGGCCGTCCGGGACGCCCTCGACCTCTGCCTGGCCTGCAAGGGCTGCAAGGCGGACTGCCCGGTCAACGTCGACATGGCGACGTACAAGGCGGAGTTCCTGTCCCACCACTACCGGGGCCGGCTCCGCCCTCGGGCGCACTACTCGATGGGGTGGCTGCCGGTGGCCGCCGCCGTCGCCGCCCGGGCGCCCAGGGTGGTCAACGCGCTGGCCCACGCCCCCGGGCTGAGCCGGCTCGCCAAGCTGGCGGGCGGGGTCGACCAGCGCCGGGAGATCCCGGTCTTCGCCACCGAGACCTTCCAGCAGTGGTTCGCCGACCGGTGGCCGACGGGAGACGGCTGGCGCGGCGAGGTGCTGCTCTGGCCGGACACCTTCAGCAACCACTTCCAGCCCGGCATCGCGCGGGCGGCGGTCGAGGTGCTGGAGGCGGCGGGCTGGCGGGTCCGCGTGCCCGAACAGCCCGTCTGCTGCGGGCTGACCTGGATCTCCACCGGACAGCTCGGCGTCGCGAAGAAGGTCCTGCAGCGGACCGTGGAGGTGCTCCGACCCCACCTGCGCGCCGGCACCCTGATCCTGGGGCTGGAACCGAGCTGCACGGCGGTGTTCCGCAGTGACGCCCACGAACTCTTGCCCGGAGACGAGGACGTCACCCGGCTGCGGGAGCAGACGGTCACCCTGGCCGAGCTGCTGCACGACCACAGCCCGGGGTGGCGCCCGCCGCAGCTGCCCGCGCACGCACTCATCCAGACCCACTGCCACCAGCACGCCATCCTCGGCACGGGCGCCGACCAGGCGGTTCTCAGCGAAGCCGGGGTCCGGGCCGAGTTCCTCGACTCGGGCTGCTGCGGCCTGGCCGGCAACTTCGGCTTCGAGCAGGGCCACTACGAGGTCTCCGAGGCGTGCGCCGAACGCGTCCTGCTGCCCGCCGTACGGGACGCCGCTGACACCGACGTCATCCTGGCCGACGGGTTCAGCTGCCGTACCCAGGTCGCGCAGAGCGCGTCCGGTGGGCGCTCGGCGATCCACCTCGCCGAACTGCTCCGCGCGGGCCTGCACGGCGAGCCGGTGGCCGCCCACCCCGAGCGACGGTGGGGACGGCGTCCGGAGGAGCCCTCTCGGGCGGCCCGCCTGCTCGCCACCGGTCTGGTCGGGCTGGCCGCGCTCGCCCCGATCGCCGCGCTGGCCGTGCGGCGTCGGGGGCGGTGACGGCGGTGCGGCTCACCGCGGCGGCGTACCGGGTGCCGACCGACGCGCCCGAGGGGGACGGCACCTTCGCCTGGGACAGCACGACCATGGTGCTGGTCCGCGCGGAGGCGGACGGGCAGGTGGGGATCGGCTGGACGTACGGGCCGGCGGCGGTGGTCCCGGTGGTCACGGAGTTGCTCGCGCCGGTGGTGGCCGACCTCGACCCGGACGACGTACCGGCCATCTGGTCGGCGATGCAGCGGCGGCTGCGCAACGCCGGGCGGCCCGGGGTGGCGGGCCTGGCGCTCTCCGCCGCCGACTGCGCGGTCTGGGATCTCAAGGCCCGCCGGCACGGCCTGCCGCTGGCCCGGCTGCTCGGCGCCGCCCGCCATCAGGTGCCGGTGTACGGCAGCGGCGGCTTCACCACCTACGACCCGGAACAGCAGCACCGGCAGCTCGCCGGCTGGGTGCACGGCGAGGGCATCCCCCGGGTGAAGATCAAGATCGGGGAGTCCGGGGGCACCGAGGTGGCGCGGGACCTGGCCCGGATGGCGGCCGCCCGGCGCACCATCGGCGACCACACCGAGCTGTACGTCGACGCGAACGGCGGGTACCAGCGCAAGCAGGCGGTCCGGGTGGCCCGGGCCGCGGCCGACCTCGACGTGCGCTGGTACGAGGAACCGGTCAGCTCCGACGACCTGGTCGGCCTCGGGCAGGTCCGCGACCGGGTGCTGCCCGATGTGGCGGCCGGCGAGTACGGCTTCGACCTGGTCTACTTCCACCGGATGGTCCCGTACGTCGACTGCCTGCAGATCGACGTCACCCGGTGCGGCGGGATCACCGAGTTCCTGCGGGCGGCCGCGGTGGCCGCCGCGGCGGGCCTGGAGGTCTCCGCGCACTGCGCGCCGCACCAGCACCTGGCGGTGGCTGCCGCGACCCCCAACCTGCGGCACCTGGAGTGGTTCCACGACCACGTCCGGATCGAGTCGATGCTCTTCGACGGGGCGGTGCCGGCGACCGGCGGCAGCGCTGCGGTGGTGCGGGACAGGCCGGGCCACGGGCTGGAACTGCGCGCGGCCGAGGCGGAGACGTACCGGGTGTGCTGACGCCGGCCGGAAAGAGGGAGGGTGCAATGGGCAGGACGACAGGCGTACCGGTCTGGCGGACCAGCGCGTTCGCGCGCCTGCTCTGGGGCGCTACGGTGACGGCCGTGCCGCGCCGGGTGCTGCGCCGGCTCGGTCAGCCCACCCCGGTGGCGGTGCCGACGCTGCGGGTGCTCGGGCTGCGGAACCTCGCCCAGGCGCTGGTGACGCTGCGCCGGCCGACGCCCGCGGTGCTCACCCTCGGCGCGGCGACGGACGGGATCCATGCGGTGAGCGCCCTGGCGCTCGCGGGTCTGGACCGGCGACAGCGCCGAATCGCCCTGCTCGACAGTGCGATCGGCGGTGGCTGGATTCTGCTGGACCTCTGGACGGCGCGACACCCGCGACGGTGGACCGGCCGGAGGGGCCGGTGGAACGGTTTCCGCTCACGGTGGGGAGGTCGGCGATGAGGGTGCGCGAGGTGCACCACGAGACCGGGCGGGTGCTCGTGGTGGTCTGTGACAAGGGGGAGGAGGCGGTCGGCACGGTCGGGGCGGCGCTGCGCGAGCAGGGGATGCGCGCCGCCCGGGTGACCGCCGTCGGTGGCTTCGCCGACGCCGAGGTGGGCTGGTTCGACCGGGCGGCCGGCGACTACCGGCGGATTCCCGTGGCCGAGCAGGTCGAGGTGCTCTCCCTGCTCGGCGACGTCGCCGAACGGGACGGGGAACCGGTGCTGCACGTGCACGCGGTGCTGGGCCGCTCCGACGGCAGCACCGTGGGTGGGCACCTGCTGCGGGGCCGGGTCTGGCCGACCTTGGAGGTGATCATCTCGGAGGTGGCGCCGGAGCTGGCCAAGCGGGTGGACCGGGAGACGGGCCTGGCGCTGATCTCCGGCTCGGCGTCCGGCTGAGCGGCCGCGGCTCCGCCGGTCAGCGGAGCGACGGGCAGGGCGCCGCCTGACCGAGGGTGACCGCCGTCTCCAGCATCAGCGCATGCACGAACGCCTGCGGCAGGTTTGCCCGCAACTGCCGCTGCTGCACGTCGTACTCCTCGGTGAAGAGCCCCGGCGGCCCGCAGGCGGCGCGGTTGCGTTCGAACCACCGGTTGGCCTCGACGACCTCGCCGGCCTGCCAGGCGGCGAGCGACGCCGCGTACCCGCAGAGCAGGAAGGCGCCTTCGGCGTCGCCGAGCGGGCGGCTGTCGGGGCGGAACCGGTACAGGTAGCCGTCGCACTCCAGCTGCGCCAGCACCGCCCGCCGGGTCGCCTCGGTACGCGGATCCCCCTGCGGCAGCGCGCCTCGGATCCCGGGGAAGAGCAGCGCGGCGTCGACCCGGTCGTCGTCGTACGCCCGCTGCCAGCGCCCGGACGGGTGCCGGCCGTGCGCCGCCGCGTCGGCGAGGATCGCGTCGGCCAGGGC
>JBARAE010000465.1:0-16058 GCA_049791715.1 Micromonospora sp. | reverse complement strand
GAGTGGCCATCGATCCCGGAATGGCCACTCTTTCCGTGAAACAGGAGGCTCCGGTGAGAGGGGGCGCTCGTCGCGAGCGCACGTGGACCGCGAGCGGGCGGACGAGGCGGGACTGGATCAGGATCAGCGGCGGAGACCGAGGGCCTTGAGGATCTCGCGGGAGGTGAGGTGGACCGGGTCGAGGACGGCGCGGCGGGTCCACTGGCGGGCCGGCACAATGGTCGCCCGCCAGGCGGCCCGGCTGCCGCGGGCCACGCGCCGGGTGGTGTGCCGCCAGGCCGAACGGACCGACCGGGCGAGCGGCAGCGCGGTGTGCCGCCAGGCCCAGCGGACCGCCCCGGCGAGCGGCAGCGCGGTGTGCCGCCAGAGCCAGCGCAGGGCCAGCCCGACCGGACGTAGCAGCACCCGGTACAGGAGGTGGAGCAGCCGGCCGGCGAGCCGCCAGGCGGAGACGACGCTGGCAAGCAGGAGCCGCGCGACGAACCGGGCGGACACCAGCAACGCCCGGCCGACCGCGACGAACCCGCCGACCAGTGCCCGTGCCACGGCACCGATGCCGCCGGCCAGCGCACCAGCGACGGCCCCGCGCCCGCGTAGCAGGGCGCGACCGACGATCCTCAGTCCGCGCAGCAGCGCGCGGCCGGCTGGGGCGAGCACCCGGCCCAGCCACGTCAACGGCTGGACGATCAGATGCCGCACCAGCCAGGACAGCGGCAGCCGGAGCAGATTGCGCGTCGCCCAGACCAGCGGCGGCCAGACCACCTGCACGGCGAACCACGCCAGTCCCTGCGCCGACCACACCAGCGGCAGCCAGATCAGGTACCGGGCCGCCCACACCAGCGACCGCCACACCACGTACCGCGCCACCCAGGCCACGCCCCGGCCCAGCCACACCAGCGGCGCCCACACCAGTGTCCGCGCCGCCCAGACCAGTGGACGCCAGACCACGTGCACCGTCACCCATGCGAGCCCGCGGGCCAGGCGGACCAGCGGCAGCCAGACGAGGTGCCGCGCCACCCAGACCAGCGGCGCCCACAGCAGGGTGCGGGCTGCCCAGGCCAGCGGAAGCAGCAGCCACCGGCGCAGGAACCGGGCGGCCGGAGTGACCAGGTACCGGTCGGCCAGCCGGCCGGTGGTGGCGACGAGTTCCCAGAGCAGGCGTACCGGAAGCACCACGACCAGGGCGACGCCCCGAGCGACGGCCGCCACCAGCGGTGGCGGCTCCCCCGCCCGGTCCTGCTGGACCGGCAGCGGCCGTACGGGCCCGGGCGAAGCCGGCGGGAGATCGTCGAAGCGCGCCGATTCAGGCGGTCGGAGGGGCGAGGTGCCGGTCACGGGCTCACGGTAGTGAGCCGGGACAACGACCGGCGCTCCGCTCAGCCGGGGGCCAGGTCCAGTTCGGCGACGACCGGGTAGTGGTCGGAGGCGCGGTCGGCCTCCCCGCCCCGGACCACGCGGACCCGCCGTGTCAGCGCCGCGACCGCCGGCGTCCCCAGCAGGTAGTCCAGGCGCATCCCGGCGAACTCGGCACCGCCGTGCCGGGTCGGCACGGTCAGTCCGTCCGCTTCGGACCCGCCGGCGGCCGGATAGAGGTCGACCAGGCCGGCGGAGACCAGTCGGGACACCGCGCGGGTGTCGACGGTACGGCCGTCGCGGCGCAGGTGCCGGCGGCGGTAGAGGATCGACAGGCCGGCCAGCCGGTCGGTGTGGTCGACCGTCGGGTCCAAGGTGTTCAGGTCACCGGCGAGCAGGGCCAGTTCGCCCCCGGAGCGGCGCAGGGCAGCGGCCAGCCAGTCGGCCTCCATCCGCCGCCGGCCACCCGAGTACGGGTTGAGGTGCGTGCTGAACACGGTCAGCGGGCCGGCCGCGGTCCCCACCACCACCCGGGCGGTGGCGTGGTGGAAGGGCCGGCGGAGGCGGCCGGCGTACCGCACCCGCCACGGCGCCCGGACCAGCACCGCGACCGGCTGCCCCAGGCAGGAGCGGGCCAGGTGGGGCACCATGCCCACCCGGCCCGCCACGTCGGCCAGCAGGTCGCCGCGGTCGAAGTCGCGCAACTCCTGCAGGGCCAGCACGTCCGGCCGCTGCTCGGTGACGACCGCGACCACCCCGTCCAGCCGGTCGGGGCCGCCGCGGTCCCGCCCGCCGGTCCGGATGTTCCAGGTCATCACCCGCAGCATCGGCGCCGGTCAGTCCTCCCGCGCCTTGGCCAGTTCGTCGTCCAGCTCGTGGACCTGCTCGGCCCGGATCGCCGGCTGGTTGCCCTCGCGCAGGTCGGCGTTCGGGCGGACCACCCAGTAGAGCAGGGACATCCACAGCGCACCGAGCAGGATCGCGCCCATGAAGTCGGTCGGGTGGTGCATGCCCCGGTACATCCGGGAGGTCGCGACGCCGATCGGCATGATGACCGCCATCGCCACGAAGATCCAACGCCACCAGCGGTCCGTACGGGGGAAGACGATCAGCGCGATCGCCGTCCAGAGGCAGATGGTGGCGGCGATGTGCCCGGAGGGGAAGGACGAGGTCGGCATGTGGCCGTCCAGGTTCTCCACCGGCGGGCGCGGACGCTGGACCAGCCGGGCGGAGGCGAGGAAGAGGCTCAGCTCGCCGAACATCGCCAGCACCACGAAGAGCACCGGCCGCCACCGCTTCCAGACGGCCAGCACCAGCGGGCAGAAGACCAGTGAGACGATCAGGATCGCGTGGGTGTCGCCGAACTTGCTCCACCACCAGCTCAGCCCGGTCAGGGTGTCGGTGTGCCGGGCGGCGAACCAGCGCGGGACCTCGGTGTCCAGCGTGTCGAGGAAGGTGCCCTTGGCGTGGTAGCTGACGAACATGCCGAAGCCGTACAGGGCACCGAAGACGATGATCCAGCCGACCAGCAGCTCCGCGACGGAGGAGCGGGGATGTTCGAGCACGTGCTCCTCGGCCGGGGCAGGCTTGATCTCCTCGCCCGCCTCCGGCTCCAGGCCCTCGGTGATCGGCGGCACCGGGCGGCCCCGCTCGCGGCGCCACAGCCGGAAGGCGTACGCGGTTACGCCGAGCCAGGCCGCGCCGAGCAGCCAGCCGCCGAGCACGTCCGAGACGAAGTGGACGCCGAGCGCGATCCGGGTCAGCCCGATCAGCACCACCAGCAGCGCCACCAGCGCGATCGCCGGCTTGCGCCAGCGCGGCCTCATGGCGGGCAGGAAGACCAGCAGCAACGCGCCGTACGCGACGAACGAGCCGAGCGCGTGACCGCTGGGGAAGCTGTTGCCGGGAGCGTGGGTGATCGGCACGTCCACCACCGGGCGCAGTCGGCCCACCAGGGCCTTGAGCGACGGGTCGAGGATCAGCCCGCCCACCCCCGCGATGATCAGGTAGACCGCCAGCCGGGACTGGCGGCGGATCAGCAGGCTGACCACCGCGATGGTGATCAGCCAGATCAGCACCGGCCGGCCGCCGAGTGAACTGATCGCCTCCAGCACGGTGACCACCGGGTGGTGCGATGCGACCAGGCCGTTGAACCACTCGGCCGCCTCGTGGTCGGCGTGGTAGAGCGGCCCCCAGTGGAACCGCACGAGCATCAGCAGCAGGCCGAACCCGACACCGGCGCCGACGACGACCACCAGCCCCGCGATGCTCCGTTCGGCGAAATGGCCGAGCGGCCGTCGCGACGTCTCCTTGACCGCGGTCACCCCGCACCTCCCTTGTCCTCTGGCGAGCCGCTGTACCCGATCCGCGCTGGGCGTACACCGGGTCGGCGGGTCAGAGCGCGGTCATGTCCCCACTGTCGACGGCCTCGGCCCGCTCGGCCTCCGGTTCCCAGAGGTCAGGCTGGGCCGGCTCCTCCACGCCGATCCGCATCGCCTCCAACTGCGCGGCGAAGGCCAGCCCGCCGAAGAGCGCCATGCCGGTCAAGTTGGCCCAGAGCAGCAGGGCCATCATGCCGGTGAGCGCGCCGTAGGTCTGACCGAAGCCGCCGCTGAACTTGACGTACGCGGCGAGGAGCAGGCTGGCCAGCCACCAGAGCACGGTGCCGATGCCGGCGCCGATGACGAGCCAGGACAGGCCGGGCTGGTTACGCCGGGGCGAGTGTCGGAAGAGCACCGCCACGGCGAGCACGGTCAGCCCGACGCTCAGCGGCCAGCGGACCACGTCCCAGGCGGCGTTGGCGAAGCCGCCCCACTCGTAGTGCCGCTGCACGGACTCGCCCATCGCCTTGCCGCCGACCAGGATCAGGAAGCCGGTCAGCGCGGGAACGCCGGCGGTCAGCGCGAGGACGGCCGCACGGACGTACTTGGCGAGGGCCGGGCGGTCCCGCTCGACGCCGTAGATCCGGTTGGCGCCCCGCTCGATCTGGGCCATGGCGGTGGTCAGCGCGACCAGGCCGGTGAGCAGGCCGAGGGTCAGCGCCAGCTCGCCGGCGCGTTCGGTGTGCTCCCCGTCACCGAGCAACTCGTGGACCACCGACTCGCTCTGCCCGGGGGTGAGCGCCAGCACGGTGTCCGCGACGACCTGGCCGCCCTTCTTGACGCCCAGGTCGGCGATCAGACCGGTGAGCGCGATGAGGAACGGCACCACGGCGAGGCAGAGCTGCAGCGCGAACGCCCGGGAGTGGCTGAACCCGTCGCCGTAGCGGAACCGGATGAAGGCGTCCCGCAGCAGGGACCAGCCGCCGTGCCGGCGCAGGGTGCGCCAGGCGTCGTCGGCGGACAGTTCCTCCGCCGCCATCAGCCGGGTCTCCGGCACCATCTTGGTGCTACTCACGGCGAGCCTCTTCGATCAGCCGCTCACCGCGTTCCGCCGCCGCGCCGGCGTCCACCGACAGGTCGGGGTGGCGCTCGGGCCGCGGTACGCACAGCCAGAGCGACTCCGGTTTGATCTCGGCCTTGAGTGCGCGACCCGGCTCGATCAGGTCGCCGTCGAGCTGCCGAGGCTGGGCCCGGTTGCTGACGATCTCCACCTTGTGGGCGCGGAAGACCTCCATCCGGGGCACGCTGCCCCGGCGGCGGAGCAGCGCCCAGCCCATCGCCAGCCAGTGCCCGAGCGTGCGCGGGGTCAGCACCGCCACGTCGAGCCAGCCGTCGTCGGGTTCGGCCTCGGTGAGCAGCCGTACGCCGCCCTGGAGGCGGCCGACGTTGGCGACCAGGACCGAGCGGGCCCGGCGGCGCAGCCGCGGCTGGTCGTCGATCCGGATGGAGACCCGCATCGGCCGGTCCCGCAGGTGCTTGGCGGCGCCCATGATGTACGCCGGCCAGCCGATCCGGGCCTTGGTGGTCTCGGAGGTCGAGTCCAGCATCTGGGCGTCGAAGCCCATCCCGGCCATCACGGCGAAGCACTGGTCACCGACCACGCCGACGTCGAGGCGGCGCATGCCGCGCTCGATGGCGACCTCCAGTCCGGCCGCGAGGTCGTTGGAGAGGCCGAGGTTGGCAGCGAGCAGGTTGCCGGTGCCCTGCGGAAGCACGGCGAGCGCGACGTCGCTGCCGGCGAGCGCGGTGACGCAGGCCATCACGGTGCCGTCGCCGCCGCAGGCGAACACGACCTCGGCGCCGGCCTTCACCGCCTCCTCGGTCTGGCCCCGGCCGGGGTCCTCGACCGTGGTCTCGAACCACATTGGCTGCGGCCAGCCGGCTTCGGTTAATGCCGCGTCGACCGTCCGGCGGAAATCATCCAGATCGGCCACCTTCACCGGGTTGACCACCACGGCGGAGCGCGGCCGGCTCTCCCCCGCCGTCGGCTTGTCCTGTCCGCTGTCCACGGCGCCAGTGTGCAGCACTTCGGGACCGCGGGCGACTCGACAGCCCGTGATGATCTGCGCACCGTCACAAGGTTTCAAAATCGGTCACCGTCGTCCCTGGCCAGGCCCGCACGGTTCGGGCCGCGCGGCGGACGCCCGTCCCCTTTCAGCCCGAGCGCGCCGTCTGCTCGTTGTCGGCGGCCCCGGTGTTAGCGTCGCCAGGTGATTCGCCGCCGCCCGCGCGAGCAGCCGACCGTGGCGACCCGGCGCCACGTCGTCGGCCGGGTGGCCCTGGAGATCGCCGCCGGGAGCGTGGTGGGCGACCGCTACCGGGCGAACTTCGACGTGCACCACGTCGACGAGGAACTGCCGTTCGCCGCCGTCGCCGACGGCATGGGCGACGGCGAGGGCAGCGCGCTGGCGGGCAGCACCACGATCGCCACCCTGGCAGCCGCGGTCCGGGCCGCCGGCGTGGGCGCGGGTCCGCGACGGTGGCGGGCCGTGGTCGCCGAGCTCCAGTCCGAGGTACGCGACGCGGGCCTCCGGCTGGGCGAGCTGACCGGGTGCACGCTCACCGCCCTCATGGTCGAGCCGGACGGCGAGTTGGGCTGGATCGTCCAACTCGGCGACTCCCGCGCCTACCGGCTCCGCGACGGCCTCCTCGAACTGCTGACGGTGGACCACACTGCGGCCTGGCTGGGCCTGCTGCACGGCTGGTACCCGGCGGACTCGGCGGCGGCCACCCGCGACCGCTACCGCCTCGTCCGGTACGTGGGGCACCCGGACGACCCGGAGCCGGACCTGCTCGCCGTCACCCCGCGCCCCGGCGACGTGTACCTGCTCTGCACGGACGGGGTCGCCGACCAGGTCGACTACGACGGGCTGCGGGCGACCCTGACGGAGCGGGGCCCGGCCGAGGCGGTCGAGGCGCTGCTGGTCGCGTCCCTGGCGGCCGGTGGTCGGGACAACGCCACCGCCGTGGTGATCGAGGTCCAGCCCGTGGGTGACCGCCACCACCCTTGACGCTCTGACAAACTGTGCAAGAATTGTCAGCATGTCGAACGATCGGCTGGACACGATCCTCGCTGCGGCGTACGAGTGCTTCACCCGGCACGGGGTGCGGCGCACGACGATGGACGACATCGCGGCCGCCGCGGGCATGTCCCGCCCCGCCGTCTACCAGTACGTCCGCAACAAGGACGACGCCTACCGGCGGCTCGCCGAACGGCTCTTCGCCGGATCGCTGGAGCAGGCCCGCCGGGCGGCCACCGCACCGGGCGCCGAGCTGGAACAGCGGCTGCACGACGTGCTCGCCGCCAAGCTGGAGTTGACCCTGCGGCTGCACCGGGAGAGCCGGCACGCCGCCGAACTCCTCGACACCAGCACCAAGCTCACCGGCGACCTCGCCGAGGCGTACACCCGGGAGCTGACCGACGTGGTGGCCGAGGCGCTCGCCGACGCCGCGGGCCCACGGGCCCGCGCCGTGGCCGACGTGCTGGTCGCGCTCACCCGCGGCCTCGAAGCCGACCTCACCGACCCCGACCTGCCCCGACGGCGGCTGCGCGACGGTGTCGCGCTGGTCGTCGCCGGACTCACCCACCCTGGAGCCCCGTCATGACCACCGTCCTGATCACCGGCACCTCCTCCGGCATCGGCCGGGCCACCGTGCGGCGACTCGCCCGCCGACCGGAGCTGACCGTCTACGCCACCGCCCGCAAGGTCGAGGCGATCGCCGACCTGGCCGACGCCGGCGCCCGGCTGCTCCCCCTCGACGTCACCGACGAGGCGTCCATGCGGGCCGCCGTCGCCGCTATCGAGGCCGAGCACGGCCAGGTCGACGTGCTGATCAACAACGCCGGCTACGGCGAGTACGGCCCGATCGAGGAGACCCCGGTGGACCGGGTCCGGGCCCAGTTCGAGACGAACGTGTTCGGACTCAGCCGGCTCACCCAGCTCGTGCTGCCGGGGATGCGCCGGGCCGGCCGGGGCCGCGTCGTCAACGTGAGCTCGATGGGTGGCCGGCTCGTCTTCCCCGGCGGCGGCTACTACCACGCCAGCAAGTACGCGGTGGAGGCGATCTCCGACGCGCTGCGCCAGGAGGTGCGGCCGTTCGGCGTCGACGTGGCGATCGTCGAACCGGGGCTGATCCGCACCGGCTTCGGCGCGGTGGCGAGCGAGTCGCTCGGCGCCGGGGCCGACCCGGCCGGCCCGTACCGGCGGATGGTCGCCGCCGTGGACACGGTGATGGCCCGGTCCTACGGCAGCAGACTGCTCGCGGCGCGGCCGGAGACGGTGGCCCGGGTGATCGAGCGGGCGGTCACCGCCCGCCGGCCACGCACCCGCTACCTGGTCACCGCCGCCGCCTGGGCCATGGTGCACACCCGCCGGCTGCTCGGCGCCCGGGTCTTCGACGCGGTCAACCGCCTCCAGTTCCGCTGACCCGACCACCCTGCGCGGCCGGGCCGCCGGGGTCGCCGATCCGGCCCCCGACGGGCAGCGCCCGGACTACCGTGGGTGAGGACAGCGTGGTCGTGCCCTACCCGGTGCCCGGGAGGTGAGGCGGGATGGCCGCAACCACCCACGGGGCCGTGGTGGTCGGCGTCGGGTCCTCGGACGAGGATCTCCAAGTCGTCCGGCTGGCCGCCGGCGAGGCCGCCGCGCACGGGCGGCCGCTGCACCTGTTGCACGCGTTCAACTGGGCGGCGGCGCTGGAGGCGCCCTCGGTGGGTGGTTCGCGGGCGGCGGCGGAGGACCTCCTCGAGCGGGCCGGGCAGGTCGCCGGCGACGTGGAACCGACCGTGCCGGTCAGCGGCGAGATCGTCGAGGGCTCCGCGGTGGAGGCCATGATCCGCGCCTCGGAATCCGCCTTCATGGTGGCCGTCGGGGACGGCGGGATGGCGAGTTGCCCGGGCTGCGTACCGGCCGACGCCCCCGCCGTGCTGCTCGCCGCCCGCGCCGGCTGCCCGGTGCTGGTCGGTCGCGCCGAGCCGGCACCGCAGGGCCCGGTGCTGGTCGGTGTGGACGGCTCGGCGAGTTCCCACACGGCGCTGTGCTTCGCCTTCGAGTGCGCCGCCCGCCGTGGGGTCCGGCTGCTCGCGGTACGGGTCGTCGAGCCCAATGGACGCGACGACAGCGAGGAGATCCTCAACAGCGCGGTGGCCCGGTACGCCGTGGGGCAGCCCTCGGTGGCGACGGAGTGTCACACCGTGCGCGGCGACCCCGGCACCGTCCTGATGGAACAGTCCCGGTCGGCGCAGGTGGCGCTGGTCGGCGCGCGCGGGGACGAGGCCTGGCGAGGCATGCTCGGCGCGGTCAGCCAGACCCTGCTCTACCACTCGCCGGCACCGGTCATCGTGGTGCGGGGACTCACCGTGCGCGCGCCCGAGGGGCAGCACGTCCTCACGGCCCGGGACCAACGACCCTGATCAACTCCGGACGGGCGGGCGACGCTGGAGGGGCCCGGGCGGGTTTCCGCCTTCGGGCTGCAGAAGTCCCCGACCCGCGAGAGGCTATTGCAGCATGGACACCGCTCTCGACGTGCACGGCCCACTGACCGAAGACGAGCTGCGCCGGCTCGACGCCTACTGGCGGGCGGCGAACTACCTCACCGTCGGGCAGATCTACCTGCTGGACAACCCGCTGCTACGGGAACCGCTGAAGCCCGAACACGTCAAGCCGCGGCTGCTCGGCCACTGGGGAACCAGCCCCGGGCTGAACCTGATCTACGCCCACCTCAACCGGGTCATCGTCAACCGCGACCTGTCCGCCATTTACATCACCGGCCCCGGGCACGGCGGGCCGGCGCTGGTGGCGAACACCTGGCTGGAGGGCACCTACAGCGAGCTCTACCACTCGGTGAGCCGGGACGAGACGGGGATGGCCCGGCTGTTCCGCCAGTTCTCCTTCCCCGGCGGCATTCCCAGCCACGTCGCCCCGGAGGTGCCGGGTTCGATCCACGAGGGCGGCGAGCTCGGGTACGCGCTGAGCCACGCGTACGGCGCCGCCTTCGACAACCCGGATCTGCTGGTCGCGTGCGTGATCGGTGACGGCGAGGCGGAGACCGGCCCGTTGGCCGGGAGCTGGCTGTCCAACGTCTTCCTGAATCCGGCCCGGGACGGGGCGGTGCTGCCCATCCTGCACCTGAACGGCTACAAGATCGCCAGCCCGACGGTGCTGGACCGAATCCCCACCGACGACCTGCTGGAGCTGATGCGCGGCTACGGCTACCAGCCGCACATCGTGGAGGGCGACGACCCCACCCTGGTGCACCAGAGCCTCGCCGCCACGCTGGACCGCGCCGTCGACGAGATCGCGGAGATCCAGCGCCGGGCCCGTTCCGGCGGCCCGGTCGAGCGCCCCCGCTGGCCGATGATCATCCTGCGTACGCCGAAGGGCTGGACCGGCCCGAAGGAGGTCGACGGCAAGCACGTGGAGGGGACGTTCCGCGCCCACCAGGTGCCGATCGCCGAGGTGCGGAAGAATCCGGAGCACCTGGCCGAGCTGGAGCGCTGGTTGCGCAGCTACCGGCCGGAAGAGCTCTTCGACGCCACCGGCGCCCCGGTCGCCGAGCTCACCGCGCTGCCGCCGAAGGGCGACCGGCGGATGAGCGCCAACCCGGTCACCAACGGCGGCCAGGTCCTGCGCGACCTGGAACTGCCGGACTTCCGCACCTACGCGGTCGACGTCAAGGAGCCGGGCGTGCCGGCGGTCGGCGCCACCGGGGTGCTCGGCCAGTGGGTCCGGGACGTGATCGCCGCCAACCCGCAGACGTTCCGCCTCTTCGGTCCGGACGAGGTGGCCTCCAACCGGCTCGGTGCGGCGTTCGAGGTCACCGACCGGGCGTTCGTGGCGAACGTCGTACCCGGCGACGACCACCTCTCGCCCGACGGCCGGGTGATGGAGGTGCTCTCCGAGCACCTGTGCCAGGGCTGGCTGGAGGGGTACCTGCTGACCGGCCGGCACGGCATCTTCACCAGCTACGAGGCGTTCATCCACATCGTCGACTCGATGGTCAACCAGCACGCCAAGTGGCTGAAGGTCACCCGCGGCATCCCCTGGCGGGAGCCGGTGGCCTCGCTGAACTACCTGCTCTCCAGCCACGTGTGGCGGCAGGACCACAACGGCTTCTCGCACCAGGACCCGGGCTTCATCGACCACGTGGTCAACAAGAAGGCCGAAGTGGTCCGGGTGTACCTGCCGCCGGACGCCAACACCCTGCTTTCCACCATGGACCACTGCCTGCGCAGCCGGCACTACATCAACGTGGTGGTGGCCGGGAAGCAGCCGGCGCCGAACTGGCTCACCATGGACGAGGCCATCCAGCACGCCCGGCGCGGCCTGGGCATCTGGGACTGGGCCAGCACCGACGAGGGCAGCGAGCCGGACGTGGTGCTCGCCTGCGCCGGCGACGTGCCGACGCTGGAGACCCTCGCCGCGGTCGACCTGCTCCGCCAGCACCTGCCCGAGCTGAAGATACGGGTGGTCAACGTGGTCGACCTGATGCGACTGCAGCCGCCTTCGGAGCACCCGCACGGCCTGCCGGACAACGAGTTCGACACCATCTTCACCCGCGACAAGCCGATCATCTTCGCGTACCACGGGTACCCGTGGCTGATCCACCGGCTCACCTACCGCCGGACCAACCACGACAACCTCCACGTACGCGGCTACAAGGAGGAGGGCACCACCACCACGCCGTTCGACATGGTGATGCTCAACGACCTGGATCGGTTCCACCTGGTCATCGACGTCATCGACCGGGTGCCCGGGCTCGCCTCACGCGCCGCCCACCTGCGCCAGGAGATGGTCGACGCCCGGCAGTCCTGCCGCGACTACACCCGGCAGTACGGCGAGGACGACCCCCGGGTCGCCGAGTGGCGCTGGATCCGCGAGACCGAGCCCGGGCTGCGGGGCCAGGCATGAGCGGCGAGGAGATCCTGGTCGGCTACGACGGCTCCGCCGACGCCAAGATCGCCCTGAACTGGGCGATGGACGAGGCCGGCCGCTCCGGCCGGCCGGTCCGCCTGGCGTACGTCTTCGAGTGGCTGACGGTGGCCGGCTGGGTCGGCCCCGGCGTGGCACCCGGCATCTGGCCGGACGAGCGGGCCCGCCGGGAGGTGGAGGACCTGGTCCACCGGGCGGCGGAGGACGCCGCCGCCGACCGGCCGGGCCTCACCGTGCACGGCGAGGTCTTCGACGGCCCGCCCGCCCTGGTGCTTCAGGAACGCTCGGACGACGCCGGGATGCTGGTGCTGGGCAGCCGTGGGCACGGGGGGTTCGCCGGTCTGCTCGCGGGCTCCACCGCCGTGTCGGTGGCCGCGCACGCGCACTGCCCGGTGGTGGTGGTCCGTGACGGGCAGGCCGCCACCTCCGGCCCGGTGGTGGTCGGCGTGGACGGCTCCGAATCCTCCCAGCGGGCCCTCGGCTTCGCGGTGGAACGCGCCGCCCAACGGGACGTACCGCTGCGGGTCGTCCGGGTCTGGGAGCCGCCCGGTGAGCGGCGGGTGGGGCCGGGCTTCGACCTGGAGGAGGCGACCGCAACCGAGCGGGCGGCCGTCGAGGACGAGCTGGCCCAGTGGCGGGAGACCTTCCCTGACGTGCCGGTGGAGGTGCGGGTGACCCCGGGCAACCCGGCCGCCCTGCTGGTCGAGGCGAGCCGGGAGGCGCAGCTCGTGGTGGTCGGCAGCCGCGGCCGGGGCGGGCTGCGGGGCATGGTGCTCGGCTCGGTGAGCCAGCAGTTGATCCACCACGCGCACTGCCCGGTCGCGGTCGTGCGGGAGCGCTGACCCCCGGGGCTGGGGGTGACGGCGGGCGCGACGCCGGGGACGGCAGATGCCGCGATGAGCGATATGACGGTGAGGCATATTTATGCCTCACCGTCATATCGCTCTGGCGGGCATCGTCTCGCTGGCCCAGCGATCCTTCGGGACGGCGTGTTCGATCAAGGTCGGTTACGCTGCCGCGATGGTGTTCGAGCCGGGACAGGTCATCACCCGCCGATACCTGCGGGGCCCCTGGTGCACCTGGGTGCAGCCCATGCGGGTCCTCGCAGACGACGAGAAGGGCCTGCTGCTCTGGCATCCCGCCGGCAGCGACTTCGCCCGGCTCGTCGACGCCGACGGCAAGACCCCGCATGAGGTCCCCGTCGACCGGATGCGCGATCCGAAGCTGGCCGTCCACACCTGGCAGGAATTCGACATCCTGGTGCTCATGCCGCCGCGAGCGGCCCACTCGGTCTGGTGGTTCTTCCGTGACGGCGCCTTCGCCGGCTGGTACGTCAACCTTGAAACGCCGTACCTCCGACGCCCCGACGGGGTGGACACCACCGACCACGTCCTCGACATCGTCGTGACGCCGCAGCGACAGTGGGAGTGGAAGGACGCCGACGAGTTCCACGACCGCATCGGGCACGCGCTCTACTTCGACACGGCCGCCGCCGCGGCCGTGCGCGCCGAGGGCGACCAGCTGATCAAGCTGATCGAGGCGGGCCAGTTCCCGTTCGACGGCACCTGGACCGACTTCCGGCCGGACGAGCAGTGGCCGGCGCTGCGACTGCCGGCGGAACTGCGCTGAGCGCGCCGGGCGGCGTCAGCGGCCGTCGCCCGGCCGGCCTTCCGACGGGTTGAGCGAGAAGTAGTCCTCCTCCTCCTGCGCCAGGTGCAGCCGCATGACGGCGTCCAGCCCGTACAGCGCGGCCAGCAGGTCGGGGACCTCGTCCGGCCGCAGCCGTCCGTCGGTGTTCTGCGCCAGGTGCCCGCCGATCCGGTCCACCAGCCGCTTGATCTCCACGTGTCCCCGGCTCATCGTCGAGGTGGCCTCGGTGCTGCCGAGCGGCCCGGCGAGCGCCGGATAGAGCTGCCGCTCCTCGGCGGCCTCGTGCGGCAGCACCTGGTCGGTCAACCGGCGGTGCACCTCCCGCAGCGCCGGCACGCACTCCGGGGCGTCCGGGTGCGTCGCCACCAGGTCGGCGGCGTCGCGCAGCCGGGTCAGCACCTCCCGGACGCCGCCGTGCTCCCCGGCGTACCGGTCCAGCAGTTCCCGGGTGGCCGGGGGAACGTCGGGGCCGCGGAGCCCGCCGCCGAGCGCGCGCAGCGCGTTGAGGATCACCACGACGTCGATGCCTTCCTGGAGGAAGGCGCCGGCGACCGGGGGCAGTCCGCCCGCGGCGGCGACGACCATGGCGATCACCGCGAGGCCCATCCCGACGGTGGCGCTCTGCACCGCGATCCGGCGGGCGTACCGGGCGATCTCCACGGCGTCGGCGAGCCGGTCCAGCCGGTCCACGGTGAGGACCGCGTCGGCCACGTCGGCCGAGGCGGTCGCCCCGGTGGCGCCCATCGCCACCCCGACGTGCGCCTCGGCCAGCGCCGGAGCGTCGTTGACCCCGTCGCCGACCATCACCGTCACGGCCCGGCTGGACTCCTCCTTGACCCGGGCCACCTTCTCCTGCGGCGAACACTGGGCCAGCACGTCGTCCACGCCGACCGTCTGGGCTACCTGCTCGGCCGTACGTGGCCGGTCCCCGGTGACCATGACCAGGCGGTTCAGCCCCGCCTCCCGGAGCCGCCGCACGGTACGCCGGGCGTCGGCGCGTACCGGGTCCTCCAGCAGGATCGCGCCGAGGGGCGCGCGCTCGTCGCTGACCCAGACGGTGGAGCGCCCGGCCAGCTCGGCGCGCTCGCGTACCCGGTGCGCCCACTCCGGCGGCTCGCCGGCGAGCTGGCCCACCCGGACCAGCCGGCCGTCGACCCGCCCGGTGACGCCGCGCCCCGGCTCCTCGGTCACGTCGGTCGGCTCAGCCAGCGGCAGCCCCTGCTCGCGGGCCTGCCGGACCAGCGCCGCGGCCAGCACGTGCGGGGAGAGCTGTTCGACGGAGGCGGCCAGCCGGAGCAGCTCGTCGCGGTCCCCGCCGGGGGCGACGACCGTCTCGGCGGCCCGCGGCCGCCCGGCGGTGAGCGTGCCGGTCTTGTCCATCAGCAGGGTACGGGCCCGGCCGAGCAGCTCCAGCGAGCCGCCGTCGCGGACCAGCACCCCCCGCCGCGCCACCCGGGACAGCCCGGAGACGATGGCGATCGGGGTGGCCAGCAGCAGCGGGCAGGGGGTCGCCACCACCAGCACCGCCACCGCCCGGATGAACTGGCCGGTGAGCAGCCAGGCCAGCCCGGCCAGGACCAGGGTGAACGGCACGAACGCCGCGGCGTACTTGTCGGCCAGGCGGACCATCGGCGCCTTGCGCGCCGTCGCCTCCTCGGCGAGCCGGACGATCCCGGCGTACGTGCTCTCCGCCGCGTTCTTCGTCGCGCGCAGCCCGAAGCCGGCCCCGGCGTTGACCACACCGCTGCCCACCTGCTCGCCCGCCCCACGGGTGACCAGCTGCGACTCGCCGGTGACCACCGACTCGTCCAGCGTCGCCGGGTCCTCGACGGTCCCGTCCACCGGCACCACGTCACCGGGTCCGACCAGCAGCCGGTCCCCCACCGCTATCCGGTCCAGCGGCACCACCTCGATCCGCCCGTCCGGGGTGCGCCGCCGCGCCTGCCGGGGGGCGCGTTCCAGCAGCGCGCGCAGGTCGCGGGTGGCCCGCCGCTGGGCGTAGTTCTCCAGCGAACGACCGGTGGCGACCATCACGGCGATCACCGCGCCGGCCAGGAACTCCCGGACGACGAGCGCGCCGGCCAGCGCCAGCACGGCGATGACGTCCACCCCGAACTGCCGGTGCCAGAGCTGGCGCAGCACCGCCCAGGCGGCCGGCAGCAACGCGACGAGGGTCACCGCCGCCCAGAGCAGGTAGGCCGCGTCGCGCAGGCCGGCGAACCACAGCGCCGCCCCGACCAGCACGGCGACGGTGAGCAGGGTCAACGGCGCCCACTCCCGCCAGTTCACCCGGTGCCGCTCGACCGGCTTCTCCGGCATGCACTCCTGCGGTTCGGCTCCCACCTGCGGATCGTCTCAGCGCGGGATGGGGCAGGACAGAGCATCCCGGGTATTCCGGCGGGCCGAAGTGCCCGGGGACGCGGGGCCTGCGTACCGTGCGCCCGGTCACCGGATGCCAGAGGATGGAGCGGCAACCCCGCCCGAGGCACCGCCGGGTGGGGCACGATGGGGAGAAACGGAAAGGTCGTGACGATGAGCCACGAGACGCCGGCTACGGACCGCCCGCTGACCACCGCGCTCGCGGAGGCCGCCGGAATGGCCGGCCACGCCCCTTCGGTGCACAACACCCAGCCGTGGCGCTGGACGGTGCTGCCGGACGCGCTGGAGCTGCGGGTCGTCCGGCCCAGCCAGCTCGCGGCGCACGACCCGGAGGGCCGGCTGCTGGCGATCAGCTGCGGCACCG
>JBARAE010000464.1:0-2674 GCA_049791715.1 Micromonospora sp. | reverse complement strand
GAGCCGGTGGTCCCGGCGACGGTCTGGGCCGCGCTGGACTGCCCGGGCGGCTGGGCCGTGATCGCCCCCGGCCGCCCGTACGTCCTCGGCCGGATCGCCGTGGTGGTCAGGGCGCTGCCCGAGCCGGGCGACGAGTGCGTGGTGACCGGGACGATGGTCGGCGCGGAGGGGCGCAAGGCGCTGGTCCACTCGAGCCTCTACGGACCCGACGGTGCCCTGCTGGCGTACGCCCGGGCCACCTGGATCGCGCTGCCCCCGGCCTGACCTCTCCTCCCCCGGGATGATCACGTCCTGCGGCAGACGGAGGGCGAAGTCGGCGTCCCGCCTGATGTTCCGCTTGCCCGGCCTTGCCAGGCTGGTCCCGGCGCCTCCGCAACGGCGCCCCCACCGGCGCGCCCGCGCGCCGTGACAGGAGAGGAGAACGATGTCCGACGGGCAGTCAAGCCCCAGCGCCGGGACCGGCCAGATCGTGGTGTCCGGGCTGACGAAGCAGTACAGGAACGTGCGGGCGGTGGACAACCTGTCCTTCACCGTCGAGCCGGGTCGGGTCACCGGCTTCCTCGGCCCGAACGGCGCCGGTAAGACCACCACGCTGCGCATGGTGCTCAACCTGGTCACCCCGACGGCCGGTGAGGCCACCATCGGCGGCCGGCGGTATGCCGACCTGACCGATCCGCTGCGCTCGGTCGGGGCGGTGCTGGAGGCGTCCAGCGCGCACAAGGGCCGCACCGGCGTCAACCACCTCCGGGTGATCTGCGCGGCCGCGGGCCTGCCTCGCGAGCGGGCCGACGAGGCGCTCGCCCTGGTCGGCCTCACCCCGGCCGCCAGGCGAAAGTTCAAGGGCTACTCGCTGGGCATGAAGCAGCGGCTCGGCATCGCCGCCGCGATGCTCGGCGACCCGCAGGTGCTGATCCTGGACGAGCCGGCGAACGGCCTCGACCCGGAGGGCATCCGGTGGATGCGCGGGTTCCTCAAGGGGCTGGCCGCGGAGGGCCGGACCGTGCTGGTGTCCAGCCACCTGCTGTCGGAGATGCAGCTGCTCGCCGACGACGTGGTCATCATCGCGGCCGGGCGGCTGGTTCGGCAGGGGCCGGTGGACGAGGTGATCACCTCGATGACGCACGGGGTCCGGGTGCGGGTGCGTACCCCGCAGGCGGAGGAGTTGACGGCGGCGCTGCGGGAACAGGCCGCCACGGTGACCCCGGACGAGCACGGGGCGCTGCTGATCACCGGGGTGGACGCCCCGACGGTCGGCCGGGCGGCGCTGGCCGCCAAGGTCGAGCTGCACGAACTGACCACCGAACGCCCCGACCTCGAAGGCGTCTTCCTCGAACTGACGGCCGGAAAGGCGGACATCCGATGAACCTGGTCCGATCCGAGCTGCTCAAGATCCGTACCACCAACACGTGGTGGCTCTTCGGCATCGGCGCGCTGGTCACCTTGGCGCTGGCGTTCGTGGTGAACGCGGCGGGCGCCTACGTCAGCCTCAGCGGCCCGCAGGACCTGGAGGGCGTACCGGCGGAGCAGGCCGAGCAGGCTCGGGCGAGCGCCAACGAGCTCTTCCAGGCGGCGAACCTGTTCACCTCGGGGCAGTACTTCGGGCTGCTCTTCGTGCTGCTGCTCGGCATCCTCGTGGTGACCAACGAGTTCTACCACCAGACTGCGACCACCACCTTCCTCACCACCCCGCGGCGGACGCTGGTGGTCGGCGCGAAGCTGGTCACCGCCGCCCTCTTCGGCGCCCTGCTCTGGCTGGTCACCACCCTGCTCACGGTGCCCGCCACGCTGATCTACTTCGGCATCCGGGGTTGGGACGCCCAT
The DNA here is from genome assembly GCA_049791715.1 of Micromonospora sp. Taxonomy (GTDB): domain Bacteria; phylum Actinomycetota; class Actinomycetes; order Mycobacteriales; family Micromonosporaceae; genus Micromonospora. The sequence continues at coordinate 853 of JBARAE010000464.1, read as the reverse complement.
CTCGGGTCGTGGGACGTCGTCCGGGCGATCCTGCTCAACCTGCTCGCCTACGTGCTCTGGGGGATCTTCGGCGTCGGGTTCGGCGTCCTCATCCGCAGCCAGATCGGCGCCACCATCACCGCGGTGGTGCTCTACCTGGTCGGCACGACCGCGGCGAACGTCGTCTTCCTCCTGCTTGAGCAGTGGCTGCACTGGGACTGGATCAGCAAGCTGGCGGTGATCGTGCCCTCCACCGCCTCCGCGCTCATGATCAGCGGAACGGAACTGCCCGGCAATCCACCCCAGTGGGTGGGCGCCGTCGTACTGATCGGCTATGCGGCGGTGACCGGCACGGTGGGGACCATGATCATGCGACGGCGGGACATCGCCTGACCGGACGGTCGGACGGCCCCGGACGGGTGACATCGCCCCACCGTCCGGGGCCGTTTGTCCTTATCAGGAGTGGCGGACACCCGCAGCGCTTGTCGTACTTCTGGCATCTTCTGTGAAACGGACCACCAGCCGGAGGCGAGAATGCCTGCGCCATCCGTACGGCGTAGCCTGGGACCCGTCTCCTGTGCCCCTATTCCGGCACTGGCGGACACCGCGTGACATACGAACCCGCGTGAAAGAGGCGATTACCGGCCGTGTCGACCCAGCAGACTTCGCAGGAGAACCCACTGGCGGGTTTCGGCCCGAATGAGTGGATCGTCGAGGAAATGTATCAGCGCTACCTCGCCGACCCCTCGAGCGTCGACTCGGCCTGGCACGACTTCTTCGCCGACTACCGGCCCGCGCCCGGTGCCGCCACGCCCCGCCCGGACGGCCAGGCCAAGCCGGCCGCCGCGCCGGAGCCGGCCGAGCAGCAGGAGGC
>JBARAE010000463.1:0-8548 GCA_049791715.1 Micromonospora sp. | reverse complement strand
GGTCGTCGGTCACCACCAGGACCTCGGCCACCGCCGCGCACGCCCGCACCGCGCGGACCGTGTCGGCCGCCAGGGCCAGCGCCAGCTCCTCGTGCGGTACGGCCGGCAGCGCGCCCCGCAGGCGGCTCTTCGCCACCTGGAGGCGCTTCACCGGCACCACCACGGTCCAGGTCGGCTCAGCCACGGCACAATCCTGCCAGCCGGACGGCGGTACCCTCACTGGCCGGACCCGGGGCGAGCAGGCATGATTTCGTCGCGGGGCGAGGGGCGTTCGCTCGGGGCAGGACGAGGAGGCAGGGTGGCGCGGCGCAGGCTGGGATTCTGGCCACGGTTCGCCGTGGCGCTGGTGAAGCCGGTGTTGTGGGTCTGGACCCGGCGTACCTGGCGCGGGGCGGAGCACCTGCCCCGCGAGGGCGGCATCATCATCGTCCCCAACCACATCTCGCACGCCGATCCGCTGGTCGCCGCCCACTTCATCTACGACGCCGGGCGCTGGCCGCAGTACCTGGGCAAGGCCAGCGTCTTCCGGGTGCCGGTGATCGGCCGGATCCTGCACTGGTGCCGGCAGATCCCGGTGGAGCGGGGCACGGTCGAGGCGGTCAAGTCGCTCGACAAGCTGATCGCGGCCCTCAACGAGGGCGGCGCGGTCGTGATCTACCCGGAGGGAACCACCACCCGCGAGCCCGACCTCTGGCCGATGAAGGGCAAGACCGGGGCGGCGCGGCTGGCGCTGGCCACCGGCGCGCCGGTGATCCCGCTGGCCATGTGGGGCCCGGAGCGGATGTTCGACCCGCGTACCGCCCGCTTCAACCTGCGGCCGCGGATCCCGGTGACGGTGGTCGCCGGGCCGCCGATCGACCTCAGCCGCTGGGCCGGCGCCACGCCGACCCGGGCGATCCTGGAGGAGATGACCGACACCATCATGCTCCGGCTGCGGGACCTGGTCGCCGAGATCCGCGGCGGCACACCGCCGCCGCTGTGGGAACGTCCCGCCCGCTCGCGTACCCCCGAGGTGACGGAATGACCGGCCACGTGGCGGTGCTGGGGGCCGGGTCGTGGGGCACGGCGTTCGCCAAGATCCTCGCGGATGCGGGCCGGGACGTGACGATCTGGGCGCGCCGGCAGTCGGTCGCGGACGCGATCCGGACCGGGCGCCACAACCCGGACTACCTGCCGGAGCTACGACTGCCCGACCGGGTCAGCGCGACCGGGGACGCCGCCGAGGCGATCACCGGGGCCGAGGTGGTCGTCCTCTCCGTCCCGTCGCAGACGCTGCGCGGCAACCTGGCCCAGTGGACCGGGCACATCGACCCGGACGCCACGCTGGTCTCCCTGATGAAGGGCATCGAGCTCGGCACCACCAAGCGGATGAGCCAGGTGATCGTGGAGACCGCCGGGGTGCCGGCCGACCGGGTGGTGGTGGTCTCCGGCCCGAACCTCGCCCCCGAGATCGCCGCCGAGCAGCCGGCCGCCACCGTGGTCGCCGGCACCGACAGTCGCCGGACCGCCCTCGTCCAGTCGTCGATCCGGACGCCCTACTTCCGGCCGTACACCAACGACGACGTGATCGGCTGCGAGCTGGGCGGCGCGGTGAAGAACGTGATCGCCCTCGCGTACGGGATCGCCACCGCGATGGGCTTCGGCGACAACACGCGCGCGATGCTGATGACCCGCGGGCTGGCCGAGACGGCCCGGCTGGGCGTGGCGCTCGGCGCCGACCCGATCACCTTCGCCGGGCTCGCCGGCATGGGCGACCTGGTGGCCTCCTGCTCGTCCCCGCTGGCCCGCAACCGCACCTTCGGCGAGCACCTGGGCCGGGGCGCCACGCTGGAGGAGGCCCAGAAGGCGACCCGGCAGACCGCCGAGGGGGTCAAGAGCGCGCTCGCCATCCGCGACCTCGCCCGGGCGCACGGGGTGGAGATGCCGATCACCGAGCAGGTCGAGCGGATCTGCCACGAGGGGATGGACCCGCGCCTCGCCGTGGACGCGTTGATGAGCCGGACGGCCAAGCCCGAATCGTACGAGTGAGGCGCCGATGACCGACTTCCACGACGGCACCCGGTGTGTGCACGCGGGGCTGCCCACGCCGGCGCCGGGGGAGCCGTTCCTGCCCGGGCCGGTCTTCGCCGCGCCGTACCACCTCGACCCCTGGCAGGGTCCGTCGGCGACGCTTAACGGGTACGGGCGACCGGACAACCCCACCCGGCGGCTGCTCGAGGCGGCCATCGGCGAGCTGGAGAGGGGCGACTGCCGGGTCTTCGCCAGCGGTCAGGCGGCCATCACCGGGCTGCTGCTGGCCCTGCTGCGCCCCGGCGACAGCGTGCTGCTCCCCGCCGACGGCTACTTCCCGGTGCGCGCCTTCGCCACCGACACCCTGGAGCGCATCGGGGTACGCGTCCAATTCACGCCCACCGCCGGGCCGTACCCGTCGTTCGAGGGCGTCCGGCTGGTGCTGCTGGAGACCCCGGCGAACCCGGGGCTCGACGTGGTCGACGTGGCGGAGCTGGCGGTCCGGGCGCACGCCGCCGGAGCCCTGGTCGCGGTGGACAACACCACCGCCACCCCGCTCGGGCAGCGCCCCCTGGACCTCGGCGCGGACCTCGTGGTGGCCTCCGGCACCAAGGCGCTGACCGGCCACTCCGACCTGCTCCTCGGCTACGTGGCCAGCCGCTCGGCCGAGCTGCTCGATCCGGTGACCGCGTGGCGGACCACGACCGGGGCCGTCCCCGGGGCCTTCGACGCCTGGCTCGCCCACCGGTCGCTCGCCACCCTGGACCTGCGACTGGCCCGGCAGACCGCCAACGCCGAGGCATTGGCCCGGCTGCTGGCCGCGCGGGCCGACGTGACCGGGCTGCGCTGGCCGGGACGGCCGGAGGACCCGGCGTACCCGGTCGCCTCGGTCCAGATGCGACGGATGCCCGGGGTGCTCTCCTTCGACCTCGGTGACGCCGACCGGGTCGCCCGGTTCCTCGACGCGGCCCGGCTGGTCGCCGCGGCCACCTCGTTCGGCGGCCTGCACACCACCGCCGACCGGCGCGCCCAGTGGGGTGACGACACCGCCCCCGGGTTCGTCCGGCTCTCCTGCGGCGTCGAGGACACGGCCGACCTGGTGGCGGACATGGCCGCCGCGCTCGACGCCAGCCTCGCCGAGGGGCCGGCGGCCGAGCCGGGCGGCGCGATCCGGGCCGGCTGAGCTAGGGTGACCGACAGCCACGGCCTGTACGGGCCACGACCGGAGGAGGTGAGTCCGATCCACCAGACAGGACCGGCGCTCCCCTCCGAGTCCACGTCGCCCCGGTAGCGGGCGACGCCGGGGGCGCCGACGAGCGTTCCCGGAGGCTTCCCATGGCACCATCCACCTTCTGTCCCGACCGTCCCGCACTGGTCAGCCGGCTGCGCGCCGCCGGTTGCGTCTACGCCGAGGACGAGGCCGAACTGCTGATCGCCGCCGCCGACTCGGCCGAGGCGCTGACCGACCTGGTCGACCGCCGGGTCGCCGGCCTGCCGCTGGAGCACCTCCTCGGCTGGGCCGAGTTCTGCGGCCAGCGCGTGGCCGTCCACCCCGGCGTCTTCGTGCCCCGCGGCCGTACCGCCCTCCTGGTCTCCGCCGCCACGGCGGTGGCCGGCCCGGACCCCGCCGTGCTCGACCTCTGCTGCGGCTCCGGCGCCGCCGCCCTGGTGCTGCACCACCGGCTCGCCCCCCGCTGGCTGGCCGCCGCGGACGTCGACCCGGTCGCGGTGGCCTGTGCCCGGCGCAACCTCGACCCGCTCGGCGTGCCGGTGTTCCAGGGCGACCTGTTCGCGCCCGTTCCGAAGCAGTGGCGGGGCCTGCTCGACGTGGTGGTGGCGAACGCCCCGTACGTCCCGACGGAGGCGGTGGCGCTGATGCCGCCGGAGGCGCGCCTGTACGAGGCACTGGTCGCCCTCGACGGAGGGCCGGACGGGCTGGCGGTGCTGCGCCGGGTCGGCGCCGGTGCGGCGGAGTGGCTCGCCCCGGGTGGACACCTGGCGGTGGAAACCAGCCTCGGGCAGGCCGACGCGCTCTGCGCGATGCTGGCCGGCTTCGGCCTGGAACCGGCCGTGGTACGCGACGACGACCTGGACGCCACCGCGGTCACCGCCCGCCGACCGGCCTGAGCGGGGGCCCGGCCCGGCCCGGCACCGGATCGTCGGCACGCCGGCAGTCGCCGGTGCTGGTGCCGGGCCGGCGGTTGGGTGGCGTTCGTGGGCGATGCCCAGGCACCCGCGTGGGCGGTGGCCGCGGCGGCGGCGCTAGGGAACGGCACCGGGCCGACTATGCCTGAGAGGCATAAATATGACTCTCAGGCATATCGCTCGCGGGGGATGTGCCCGCGCGCGTGCGACGCGCCGGTGGTCATCGGCCGGCACGCCCTTCACTCCGATCAACCCATGGTGGCCGGGCGGTGGCAGATCGCACCCATCGCCGCGGCGGCGGCCGGCAGCCGATGGCGAGCGGGGGTCCGTCGCGTGGCGGGACGGTCAACCGCGAACTAGCCTCAGGCCAGACTCGACGGGAGGCGGTGGCGGTGGGCAGCGCGGGTGTGCCGGTGGTGGTGGGGTTGGACAACGGTGGGACCAGCAACAACGCCACCGTCCTGACCATCGACGGCCGGTTCCTGGTGGACGGTCTGGTGGAGATTCCCAGCGAGGTCCGGGCCGGCCCGGAGGCGGCCATCGAGGCGCTGGCCCAGGCACTGGACGGGGTCCTGGCCCTCACCGGCGTCCCCCGGGACCTGGTCCGGGCGGTCGGGCTCGACACCCCCGGGCCGGCCAGCGCCACCGGCGTCATCTCCTCGCGCGGGTCGACCAACTTCTCCCAGCCCGCCTGGCGGGGTTACGACGTGCGTGGCGCGTTGGAGCGCCGGCTCGGCCTACCGGTGATCTACCACAACGACGGCAACGCGGCCGCCCTCTACGCCCATCACGTCCACTTCGGAGTCGACGCGATGAGCCGCTCCTCGGTGGCGGCCATCGTCGGCACCGGTCTCGGTGGCGGAGTGGTCGAGGGCGGCCGGGTGGTCACCGGCGCGGCCGGCATGGCGGGGGAGTTCGGCCACGTGCACATCCCGCTCGACGGGCTGCTCGCCCCCGGCCAGCCGGTCCCGACCTGCGCCTGCGGCTTCTCCGGGGACGCGGAGAGCGTCGCCTCGCTCACCGCCATCGAGCGGAACCTGCTGCCGTACTGGCTCGGCCGGTACCCGGGACATCCGCTGGCGGCCGAGGAGCCGGGCCGGGCGGCGAAACTCGTCCGCGGGTACGGCGAGCGTGGCGACCCGCTGGCCCGGCAGGTCTTCACCCAGCAGGCGATGGCGTTGGGCCGGCTCTTCACGATCGCCGCCAACTTCACCGACCCGGACGCGTACTTCGTCGGAGGTGGGGTGGTGGAGGCGGCGCCCGAGTTCCGGGACTGGTTCCTCGCGACGGTGCGGGAGCACACCGTGCTCCGCGCCGAGCAGGCCGCGGTCGCCGCCTTCGCGCTGGTGCCGGACCGGGACATGGCGGGCGCGCGTGGGGTGGCCATCGCGGCCCTGGAAGCACTGCGCGCCGCACCCGAGCCGAGCCCCGTCGTCGCCGGCTGACCCAGCCAGCGCCGCAGAGGCCGCCGAGCAGTTACTCCCCGTATAGCGCCTGTTGACCGCTTGCGCGGTGCCGGAGCTTGTCGCCGGGTATCGGCATCGAATGCTCGCCACGCACAGTAAGGTCAATCGGGTGAGCGCCACCGGCGAGCACGGCCAGCCGCAGTCGCGAACGAAGAGGTGACCGGAGTGACCACCCCAGGCAAGACCCGTGTGGCGATCGTCTTCGGCGGCCGCAGCCCCGAGCACGGCATCTCCTGCGTCAGCGCCGGCAGCGTGCTGGGCGCCCTCGACCCGGACGAGTTCGAGGTGGTGCCGGTGGGCATCACGCGGCAGGGGCAGTGGGTGCTGGCCAGCGGCGACCCCAGCCAGCTCGCCATCCAGGACCGCAAGCTGCCGGAGATCACCTCGGGTTCCGGCACCGAACTGGTGCTCCGCGCCGACCCCACCGCCGGTGGGTTGATGGTGCTCGACCCGGCGGAGGGCCCGCGCGCGCTGGCCGACGTGGACGTCGTCTTCCCGGTGCTGCACGGGGCGTACGGCGAGGACGGCACCATCCAGGGGATGCTGGAGATGGCCGACATCCCGTACGTCGGGGCGAACGTCTTCGCCTCCGCCGCGGCGATGGACAAGGAGTTCACCAAGAAGCTCTGCGCCGCCGAGGGCATCCCGGTCGGCCCGTACGTGGTGCTGCGCAACGGGATGACCCTCAGCGAGGAGGACAAGGAGCGCCTCGGGCTGCCCGTCTTCGTCAAGCCGTCCCGGGCCGGTTCGTCCTTCGGCATCACCAAGGTCGACGACTGGTCGCAGCTCGACGCGGCGGTCGCCACCGCTCGGGAGATCGACACCAAGGTGCTGGTGGAGGCCGCGATCGTCGGCCGGGAGATCGAGTGTGGCGTGCTGGAGGGCGAGGCGGGCGGCGCGCCGGAGGCGTCGGTGCTCGCCGAGGTGCGGGTCATCTCCGGTCACGACTGGTACGACTTCGAGGCGAAGTACATCGACGACGCCTGCGAGTACGACATCCCGGCCAACCTGCCCGAGCAGGTGACCCGGCAGGTGCAGGAGTACGCCACCCGGGCGTTCACCGCGTTGGACTGCTCCGGGCTCGCCCGGGTCGACTTCTTCGTCACCCCGGAGCTGGACGTCTACCTCAACGAGATCAACACGATGCCGGGCTTCACCCCGAGCTCGATGTTCCCGCGAATGTGGGCGGCCAGCGGCCTGGAGTACCCGAAGCTGGTCAACCGCCTGATCCGCACCGCGCTCCGCCGCGGCACCGGCCTCCGCTGACCTCCCCGGTAGCGGATCCACCCGCCCCGACCTCCGCGCAGATTCACGGAAAGAGTGGCCTCCCGACCGGGAATGGCCACTCTTTCCGTGAAAGCGTGCCCGCCGTGTTGAGCGCGGCGCGGCCCGGCGGTGGGGGTCAGCCGGTGCAGCCGGCGGGGGCGGACTTCGCCGACGGGACGGCGGCGACGATGGCGTCGGAGATCGGGGTGACCCACTGCAACGGCTGCTCGTACGCCTTCGGCACCCGCACCCGCACCGGAGTCTCCCGGTCGACCGTGGTGAGTACGGTCGCGTCGGCCTCCTCGGCGGTGTGCCAGCAGACCTTGTTGATCGTCCACACGTCGTCCGTCGGCGCGACGATCGGCGGGGTGCCGCCGCAGGCGACGGTCAGCGCCGGGTCGCCGTACGCGGCGTTCTGCTCGGGACCCGCGGTGACCGGCCGCTGGTTCAGCTCCCGCACGCTCGCCGGCAGCTGCGACACCAGGGCCCGGCAGACCGTGGCGGGCCGCTGGGCGAGCGTCGGCGCGGGCATCTCGACCGGCGCGGTGGACTGCGACCGGGCGGCGCTCGGCGACGCGCTCGGCGCGGCCTCCGGCGTGTCGGGGGCCAGCTTCGCGAAGGTGAACCCGGCAACCGCGACGGTCACCGGCAGCGCGACCAGGGTGGCCAGCAGCGCCGCGCGACGCGTGGTCCGGTCACGGCGCGGGCTCCCCGACCCGTCGGCCGGGCGGGGCTTCTCGGAAGCGGAGGTGGAAGTGATCTCGTCCACTTACAGGCGCACCACCGAACATGTGAGGGTGCGGGTGATGCCGGGCACCATCTGCACCTTGCTGACGATGAGTTTGCCGAGCTCGTCGACCGTGTTCGCCTCGGTGAGGACGACCACGTCGTACGGCCCGGTGACGGCGTCGACGCGCACCACGCCGGCAAGGTCCGAGATCTGCCCGGCCACGTCACGTGCCCGGCCGACCTCGGTCTGGATGAGGATGTACGCCTGTACCACGACTCGACCTCCGTCCGTCGCCGCCTGGGGCGGCCCGAAGGGTGAAACTACCCTACGGAGCAGCCCTGATCCCTATCGGTCGCCGGGTGGACGCGGTGAGCGAGCACACGCCCGCACCGACGGCCGGGTCGACCAGTGGCGGTGCGGGTTGACGAATGAGCGCGACGAGGGGACGGCATGACGGTCGCGGGTGTCGGGGAGTTCGGGCTGATCGACCGGGTCACCGCCCGGCTGACGTACGGGGAGAGCTGCCTGCTCGGTCCCGGTGACGACGGGGCGGTGGTCGCCGCGCCGGACCGGCGGGTGGTGGCGTCGACGGACGTGCTGGTCGACGGGCGGCACTTCCGCCGAGACTGGTCCACGGCACGGGACATCGGACACCGGGCGGCGGCGGCCAACCTGGCCGACATCGCCGCGATGGGCGCCACCCCGACCGCCCTGCTGGTGGCCCTCTGCATGCCGCCGGAGCTGGAGACCCGCTGGGCCGAGGAGCTGGCCGACGGACTCGGGGCGGAGGCGGCCCTGGTCGGGGCCGGCGTGGTCGGCGGGGACATGTCGGCGAGCCCCACCCTGACCATCGCGGTGACCGCCCTCGGTGACCTGGCCGGCCGGCCGCCGGTGGTGCGCTCCGGCGCCCGCCCGGGGGACGTGGTGGCCC
>JBARAE010000462.1:0-7429 GCA_049791715.1 Micromonospora sp. | reverse complement strand
CGCCGTAGATCCGGCGGGCGCCACGGTCAGATGTGTCGGGCGGGTCAGCGACGGCTCTCGCCGCTGCTGATCTCCTCCCGCTCCGGTCGGGCCTCGACCGGCGGGTGCCCCGGCGAGACCGGCGCCTCGGCCGGCCTCTCGATCGGGTAGAAGAAGCCCCGGATCGCCGGGCCGAGGGCCCCGAGCCGGTTCATCTTCTTCGGCACGACCCAGCCGACGTAGTCCAGCTCGCCGTGGCCGTCGTGGCCGGCCGCCGTGAGCGGCTGGTGGACCTCGACGAACCGGCCGTCCGGCAGCCGCTTGATGATGCCGGTCTCCACGCCGTGGGCCAGCACCTCCCGATCGTGCTGCTGGAGACCCAGGCACATCCGGTAGGTGACGTAGTAGGCCAGGGGCGGGACGATCAGCAGACCGATCCGACCCGCCCAGGTCATCGCGTTCAGGCTGATGTGGAACTTGTCCGCGATGACGTCGTTGGCGCCGGACAGGGTGAGCACCAGGTAGAACCCCACCGCCATCGCGCCGGCGGCGGTCCGGGCGGGAGCGTCCCGGGGCCGCTGGAGCAGGTTGTGGTGCTTGCGGTCCTTGAGGTGCCGCGCCTCCATGAACGGGTAGAACAGGGAGATCATGACCAGGATGCCGGGCAGCACGACCGTCGGCCAGAACAGCGGCGGGATGACGTACCCGTCGCCGATCGGGATGTTGATCTCCCAGGCCGGCATCAGTCGGGTCGAGCCGTCGAGGAACATGACGTACCAGTCGGGCTGGCTGGCGGCCGACACCGTCCACGCCTCGTACGGGCCGAAGTACCAGATCGGGTTGATCTGGAACAGGCCGCCCATCAGCGCGATCACCCCGAAGACGACCATGAAGAAGCCGCCCTGCTTGAGCGCGTAGCGGGGGAACATCCGCTCGCCGACCACGTTCTCGTTGGTCCGGCCGGGGCCGGGCCACTGAGTGTGCTTCTGCTTGAAGACCAGGCCCAGGTGGACGCTGATCAGCGCCACCAGCAGACCCGGGATCAGCAGCACGTGGGCGATGAAGGCCCGGCTGATGAGGATCGTGCCCGGGAACTCCCCGCCGAAGATCGACGAGGTGACCCAGGAGCCGATCACCGGGATCGACAGCATGATGCCGGATGCGATCCGCAGGCCGGTGCCGGAGAGCGCGTCGTCCGGCAGCGAGTAACCGGTGAAGCCGGCCAGGAAGCCCACCCAGAACAGCAGCGAACCGATGATCCAGTTCGTCTCACGCGGCTTGCGGAATGCGCCGGTGAAGAAGACCCGGAGCATGTGCACGACGATCGAGGCCATGAACAGCAGCGCCGCCCAGTGGTGCATCTGCCGCATGACCAGGCCGCCCCGGACCTCGAACGACAGGTTCAGGCTCGAGGCGTACGCCGCGGACATCGGCGTGCCCCGCAGCGGGGCGTAGCTGCCGTTGTAGACCACCTCGGTCATCGCCGGCTCGAAGAAGAAGGTCAGGAAGACACCGGTCAGCAGCAGCACGACGAACGAGAAGAGCGCGATCTCGCCGAGCAGGAACGACCAGTGGTCGGGGAAGACCTTGTTCAGCAGCTTCCGCAGCGGGGTGGCCGCCTGGAAGCGGTCGTCCAGGGCACCGGCGGACTTGCCCGGCAGCGCTGCTACGTCAAACTTTCGGCGCTTCATGGCCGCTCCCAGAAGTCGGGGCCGATGGTTTCGGTGTAGTCCGACCTCGCCACGAAGAAGCCCTCCGCGTCCACCTCGATCGGCAGCTGCGGCAGCCGCCGGCTCGCCGGGCCGAAGATGGGCCGGGCGTTGTCGGTGATGTGGAACTGCGACTGGTGGCACGGGCAGAGCAGGCGGTTGGTCTGCTGCTCGTAGAGGCTGGCGGGGCAACCGGCGTGGGTGCAGACCTTGGAGAACGCCGCGTAGTTGCCCCACATGTAGTCGCCGTGGCCGATCCGGGCGTTGGCCGCCCGGGACTTCTGCGCGTCGTCCTGTCGCAGGTGGATCAGCAGGGTGGGCGAGTCGGCGTGCTTGTTGCTCACGCCGTCCTTGATGCCCGGGAAGACGGTGAGCTGGCCGCCCACGCTGACGTCCGCCGGGCGGATCGGCCGGCCGTCCTCCCGGACCAGCCGGATCTTCTTGCCGCCCTCGGCCGGCGCGAAGCCGGTCGTGAACATCTGGTTGTTCTTGTGCGGGTTGGAGATCAGGCCACCGACCAGCGGCGCCGCAGCGACCGCGCCGACCGGCGCGAGACCGGCCAGCAGCGAGATGCCGAGCAGCGGCCGGCGGCGGATGCCCATCTCGTCGGCCATGTAGAGCATGGTCTCACCGGTGATCTTGCGATCCTCCGGCGGACCGGGCTGGTCGTGCCGGTCCTGAATCGAGACCTCCTTGGGCAGCAGCTTCTTGCCCCAGGTGAGGATGCCGAAGCCGATGCCGAGGAGCGCGACGCCCAGGGTGAGGCCGAGCAGCGGGGTGTAGTACTTGTCGCCGCCCCGGCCGGCCTCGTACTTCCACGGCCACCAGATGTAGATGATCAGGAAGGCGGTCGCGGCCAGGCCGGTCAGCAGGAAGAACGAGGCGACCATGCGGGTCATCCGCCGCTCGGCCTTGCTGCCGGGGACGAACTGCGGCTCGTAGTGGACGATCTCGATGTCGTCCCGCCGTGCACCCTCCTGGACGATCTCGAACCGGGAGAGCCGGGGGTCGTTGACGTCGAGCGGCTCCCGGCCCTGCGGGGCCTGGTGCTCGGTGTGGGTGCTCATGCCGTCACCTCGCTACGGGCGGCGCCGGGGCCCGGCACCGTTGCACTGAAACGAATGATCCGCCCGGTCACGACTTGCCCGCAATCCACAGGCTCGCGAAGACCAGCGCGACGATGCCCACCAGGAAGGCCGCCAGGCCCTCGGTGGACGGGCCGTACCGGCCGAGGTTGAAGCCGCCCTGGTCCTGGTCGTGCTTCAGGGTCTCCTGGATGTAGGCGATGATGTCCGCCTTCTGCTCCGGCCGCAGCTGGTTGTCGCCGAACACCGGCATGTTCTGCGGGCCGCTCAGCATCGCGGCGTAGATCTGCCGGTCGCTGGCGGGCTTCAGGCTCGGGGCGTACTTGCCGGAGGAGAGCGCACCGCCGCCGCCACCGAAGGCGTGGCACTGCGAGCAGTTGATCCGGAACAGCTCGCCACCGGCCGCCAGGTCGGCGTTCTGGTGCAGGTTGTTGCCCTGGGGGACCTGCGGGCCGCCACCGAGCTCCTGGATGTACTGGCCGAGTTGGCGCACCTGCTCGTCGGTGAACGCCGGCGGCTTCCGCATGGCCTGGGCCTCCTGGCGGGCCATCGGCATGCGGCCGCTGCTCACCTGGAACTCGACCGCGGCCGAGCCGACGCCGATGAGGCTCGGGCCGCGGCCCTCGACCCCCTGGGCGTTGCGACCGTGACAGGTCACACAGCTCACGTCGAACAGCGCCTTACCCTCACCGGCGGCGGCGCTCAGCGGCGGGTTGTCCTGCGCCTGCACACCGGGGGCGAAGACGGTGTAGGCGCCGCCGGCCAGCATCAGCGCGGCGAACAGCCGGACCGCGGCGCCCAGCCGGCGGCGGCCCCTGCCGCGCGCTACGGGCCGCCCGCGCAGGCGCGCGAGCAGACCGCGTCGGCGGTCGTTGTCAGAAGTCATGACCTGTGTCCTTAACCGGTTGGACCTTGTCTCAGGGGACGGAGCAGCGGCGCGGTTCGTGACGCGCCAAGATCACTGAAGCCAGTAGATCATGGCGTAGAGCCCGATCCACACGACGTCGACGAAGTGCCAGTAGTAGGACACGACGATCGCCGAGGTGGCCTGCGCCGGGGTGAACCGGCCCATGGTCGTGCGGATCATGAAGATGATGAAGGCGATGAGACCGCCGGTCACGTGCAGACCGTGGAAGCCGGTGGTCAGGTAGAACATCGACCCGTAACCGTCTCCGTTGATCTTCACACCCTCGTGCACGAGGTTGCGGTACTCGTTCGCCTGCCCGAGCACGAAGATCAGACCCATCACGAAGGTGATCGTGAACCAACGCCGCAGGGCGTGGACGTCACCCTTCTCGGCGGCGAAGACACCGAGCTGGCAGGTCACCGAGGACAACACCAGGATCACCGTGAAGGTGGTCGCGTAGGGGATGTTGAGGATCTCGGTGTGCTTCTCCCACTGCTCCGGCGCCGCCGCGCGGATCGAGAAGTACATCGCGAACAGCGCCGCGAAGAACATGAGTTCGCTGGAGAGCCACACGATCGTCCCGACGCTGACCATGTTGGGTCGGGTCAGGGAGTGGATCCGGCTCTTGTCAATGGCTGGGGCCGCAGTCACGCGGTCATTATTGCCCTTGACCGGGACCGGCGATCACCGGGGTGGCAAACCAGCACCATCCGTGGCCCGATCGGAGTCGTCCGGTTCGCCTGACCTACCCTGAAAAGCGTGCTGCACGTCGATCCGATCTTCGCCGCCACCTCGGTCGCTCCGTCGACCCTCGCGGCGGGGGACGAGGCCGTCCCACCGCCCTTCACCATCGCCCGGGTCTTCACCGAGACCCGGCTGGACAGCTGGCTGGCCCTCGGGCTGGTGATCGCCGCCGCGCTCTACCTGTACGGCGTGTACCGGCTCCGGCTGCGCGGAGACCGCTGGCCGGTGGTCCGGACGGTCTGCTTCCTCGGCCCCGGCCTGGGCGGCATCGCCTCGGTCACGGTCAGCGGGTTGGACGCGTACGACACGGTGCTGCTGTCCACGCACATGGTGCAGCACATGGTGCTCGCGATGGTGGCGCCGATCTTCCTGGCCGTCGGCGCACCGGTGACGCTCGCCCTGCGCACAGTGCCGCTCCGCCCGCGCAAGCGGTTGCTGGCGGTCGTGCACAGCCGGGTCGCCCGGATCTACAGCTTCCCGCTGGTGGCGTTCGCCATCTTCGTGGTCAACCCGTTCGCGCTCTACTTCACCGACCTGTACCGCTTCACCCTCGAGCACGAGTGGGCGCACGAGCTGATGCACGCGCACTTCATCGCGACCGGCTGCGTGTTCTTCTGGCCGCTGCTCGGGCTGGACCCGCTGCCCGGGCGCTGGCCGTACCCCGCCCGGGCGCTGCTGATGCTGCTCTCCGTGCCCTTCCACACCGTGCTCGGACTGACCGTCATGCAGAGCACCACCCTCTTCGGCGGCGACTGGTACCCGTCGCTCCACCTGAGCTGGTCGGACCCCTGGAAGGACCAGGTGGTCGCCGGCGGCATCCTGTGGGCCGGCGGCGAGTTCGTCAGCGTCACCATGCTGGCCGTGCTGGTGGTGCAGTGGGTGAAGCAGTCCGAGCGCGAGGCCCGCCGGGTGGACCGCGAGCTGGACCGCCAGGAGGCCCGCCAGCGCGCCGCGGAATCCGCCGCCTGAGCTCGGTGCCGGGGGTACCCGCGGCGACGCTCCCGGGCGGGCCGTCCGGGCCGATGTGACGACCGCTACGATCAGCGGGCAGCTACGAGGTGGGAGCAATGCCAGCGATGAGCGATCGTCTGTACACCGTCCTGCTCTACAGCGACGACCCGAAGGTCCGGGACCGGATGCGACTGGCCGTCGGCACCCGGCCGGCGCCGGGGATCGAGATCGAGTTCGTCGAGGCCTCGGACTACGACGAGTGCGTGCGGCTGGTCGACGACTACGAGATCGACCTGCTCCTGCTCGACGGCGAGGCCACCCCGGGCGGCGGGATCGGCATCGCCCGCCAGATCAAGGACGACCGGGACGACGCCCCGCCGACCTGCGTGGTGATCGCCCGGGCGGCCGACCGCTGGCTGGCCGCGTACGCCGAGGTCGACGCCACCCTGGTGCACCCGCTGGACCCGGTGACCACCGGCACCACCGTCGCCGAGCTGCTGCGGCGTACGCGCGCCGCGGCCTGAGTCGCCTCTCTCGGCGTGACGGCACCGGGGCCGTGGCGCCGACGCCGTACCTGATCCGCATTCCACGCCCGCTCGGGAGGCCCACCATGGGCGAACGGACCTGGCCGCTGCTGCTCAACGCGCTGCTTCGTGGCGAGGAGCTCTCCACCGCCGACACCGCGTGGGCGATGGACGAGATCATGACGGGTGCGGCCACCCCGGCGCAGGTGGCGGGGTTCGCCGTGGCGCTGCGCGCCAAGGGCGAGACCGCGGCCGAGCTGGCCGGTCTGGTGGAGGCCATGCTGGGCCGCTCGGTCGAGGTGGAGCTGCCCGAGGAGCTGCGCCGTACGGCTCTGGACGTCGTCGGCACCGGCGGTGACCTCGCCCACACGGTGAACATCTCCACCATGACCGCGCTGGTGGTGGCCGGCGCCGGCGTACGAGTCGTCAAGCACGGCAACCGCGCCGCCTCGTCCTCCTGCGGCACCGCCGACCTGCTGGAGTACCTGGGCGTCCCGCTGGACCTGGACCCGGAGCAGGTCGCCCGGTGCGTCGTGGAGGCCGGGATCGGGTTCTGCTTCGCGGCCCGGTTCCACCCCGGGATGCGCCACGCGGGTCCGGTCCGGCGGGAGATCGGCGTGCCCACCGCGTTCAACTTCCTCGGTCCGTTGACCAACCCCGCCCGGCCACGGGCCGGGGCGGTCGGCTGCTTCGACCGCCGGATGGCTCCGGTGATGGCCGCCGTCTTCGCCGCCCGGGGTGACTCGGCGATCGTGATGCGCGGCGAGGACGGGCTGGACGAGTTCACCACCGCCGCCCCCACCCGGGTCTGGGTGGCCCAGCAGGGCACCGTGAGAGAGGCGCTGCTGGACGCGGTTGACCTCGGGGTGCCCCGGTCCACCCTCGCCGATCTCCGGGGCGCGGACGCGGCGTACAACGCCGGTGTGGCCCGTCGGCTGCTGGCCGGCGAGCGGGGCCCGGTGCGCGACGCCGTGCTGGTGAACGCCGCGGCGGCCCTGGCCACTCAGGGGCCGCTGGACGGCGACCTGCACGACACGCTGCGGGCCGGGATCGCGCGGGCCGCCGAGTCGATCGACTCCGGTGCCGCCGCCGCAGCCCTCGACCGCTGGCTCGAGGTCGCCCGCTCCCTCTGACCCCGCCCGCACCGGACGGGTGGCCGGCGAAAGTGTCAGAGGGGCGTGCCAAACTACACGGGAGTAATTTTCCGTTTTCCGCCGATGGGCCGCCTGCCCGGGGCGGCACCGGAAGCGAGAGGAGACGCCCCGTGTCGGACCGCGAGTTCCACTGCGACGTCTGCGAGGGTGTTCAGCTGTTCGAGGCACCGCCCTGCGTCGACGGCCACGGCGTCGACTGCCCCGAGTTCGTCTGCACCGGCTGCGGCACGGCCGTGCTGATCGCCACGTTCACCTTCGGCGCTCCACGGCTGGACGCCCGTCGGCGCCACACCCGCCCGATCCACCGCCGCGCCGCCTGACCCGCTCCCCCTCGACCAGCCGCCGGCGATCAGGCCCTCGTCGGCCGGCAGCGCCG
>JBARAE010000461.1:0-26159 GCA_049791715.1 Micromonospora sp. | reverse complement strand
TGGTCGGCGCGGTCGCGCTCCGCGTGGCGAGCGAGTGCGGGTCGGCGACGGCCAATGCGCTGCGGGCGATCAGCGTGCCAGGCGAGGCCGAGCCGGGCGATGCGGGCACTTCTCGTGGCCGCCTCGTCGTCGCTGGGGACGCTCGATGACGCGCGCTCCACTGGACGGCACCGGAAAGGACGACCGCGATCTGCGGGCTCGGCTGCGGGACGCGCCACCGTTCGTGATCGATCGGGCGAAAACGGAGCGCCGGGAGGGACCGGTGCGGGAGACGACGGCGGCCGATCGTCGTCTCGGCCGGCGCCTCGCCCGGGAATTGCGGCCCTATTGGCTGCGGATACTGGGGCTGTTGCTGCTGAGCATGCTCGCGACGCCGCTGGCACTACTTACGCCGCTTCCGCTCAAGATCGTCATCGACAACGTGCTCGGCTCGCATCCCCTGCCGCCGGTGCTCGCCGGCATCCTGCCGACGGGATCCGACGCAGCCCTGCTGATCGCGGCCGCCCTCTTCTTCGTGGCCATCGCACTGCTCACGCAACTGCTGGACCTCACCACCACCGTCCTGCGGACCTTCGTGGGCGAGCGACTGCTGCTCGATCTCCGCACCCGCCTGTTCCGCCACGTGCAGCGGCTGTCCGTCTCGTACCACGACCTGAGGGGCACGACCGACTCGACCTACCGCATCCAGTACGACGCCACGGCCACCCAGCAGATCGCGGTGGACACCATCCCATCCTTCATCACGGCGGTGTTCACGCTCGGGACGATGCTCTACGTCACGACGAAGATCGACTGGCAGCTCTCGGTCGTCGCCCTGGGCATCTCTCCAGTGCTCCTGTTCGCGTCATGGCGCTACCGACGTCAGCTCCGTAAGCAGTCTCGGCAGGTGAAGAAGCTGGAGAGCGGGGCCATGTCCGTGGTTCAGGAGGCTCTCTCGGCGGTCCGGGTCGTGCAGGCCTTCGGACGCGAGGAGCACGAGGAGCAGCGCTTTGTCCGTCGCTTCCAGGAGGGGATGTGGGCACGCATCCGCTACACCCTCGCGACGAGTCGCTACGCACTGGTGATCGGCGTGACGACGGCGGTCGGCACGGCTGCGGTCCTCTACATCGGAGTGCGAAGCGTGCAGGCGGGGCGGATCACTCTTGGTGACCTCGTGCTGGTCATGACGTACGTGTCGCAGCTCTACGCGCCACTCAAGACCATGAGCAGGAAGGCCGGCTCGTTGCAGGGCTACCTGGCCGGCGCCGAGCGTGCCTTCGCACTGCTGGACGAGGAGCCCGACGTGACGGAGCGCCCGGGAGCGCGCCCGCTTCCTCGGGCGCGCGGCGAAATCGTCTTTCACGACGTCTCCTTCGCCTATGACGGCGAGCGGCCCGTCCTCCAGGACGTCTCCATCCGGGTGGCAGCAGGTACCCGTGTCGGCGTCGCCGGCGCGACCGGCGCCGGCAAGACGACCCTCGTGAGCCTCCTCAACCGCTTCTACGACCCGATCAAGGGGCGCATCCTCCTCGACGGCGTCGACCTGCGTGCGTACCGGCTGGCCGACCTGCGCAACCAGTTCGCGATCGTCCTCCAGGAGCCGTTGCTGTTCGCCACCAGCATTGCCGAGAACATCGCCTACGCACGTCCGGACGCCAGTCGCGAGGAGATCGTCGCCGCCGCCCGAGCCGCCGGAGTCCACGACTTCATCGCGGGTCTCCCCGACGGCTACGACACCCGGGTCGGAGAGCGCGGTACGCGGCTGTCAGGCGGGGAACGCCAGCGGATCTCACTCGCGAGGGCGTTCCTGAAGGACGCGCCGGTGCTGATCCTCGACGAGCCCACGAGCTCCGTCGACGTACCCACCGAGGCGGCGATCATGGAAACGATGTACCGGCTCATGGAGGGCCGGACGACGTTCATGATCGCGCACCGGCTGAGCACCCTCGACGGGTGCGACGAGCGGATCGAGGTCGCCTCCGGCCGGGTGACCAAGACGAGTGACGGAGTGGGCCCCCATGCCTGAGAACCCCTCGGCGCGGACGACCCCTGACCCCGCCTTGCCCGCCGCGGACTTCGCCGAGGCCTCGCGAATCGACTCGGCCAAGCATCGCCCGAGAAAGAGACTCAGGAGGGAGACCGGATGAGCACCGAGGTCCGTTCCGGCCATGCGGTGACCGATGACCTGCGCCGCCTCGTGGCGGCCGCAGTACACGCCGAGTACGGCCCGGCAGCGATTCAGACCGTCGAGCGCGCGGCATCCGCCCTGTCCAGCTCCTACCCGGTGGAGGTGGTGACGGTCGGGCTGGTCGACGGACGGCGTTTGACGCTCTTCCTCAAGGACCTGTCCACCCGCCGCTACGACAGCGACCTGGCCGAACGGCGCAGTCGGGAGATCGCGGTCTACCGCGATCTGCTCGCCGACGCCGACCTCGACACGGCCCGCTACTACGGCTCGGTCGAGGATCCCGGCCGGAATCGGTTCTGGCTCCTGATCGAGTACGTCGAGGGAACCCGCATCCGCTACGAACCCTTCGACGTGTGGGTGCAGGCGGCGGCCTGGCTCGGCCGCATGCAGGCCCGGGTAGCGGCCCGCCCGGAGCTGCTCAACCGCTGCGGGCTGGTGAAGCCGCTCACGGAGCACTTCTTCCTCGCGACCGCCGCCGCGGCCGAACAGGCGGCCGCCGCCTACGCACCGGAACTGGCCAGACGCGTCGCCCGGGCGCTCGACGGCTACGCCGAGCTGATCACCCGCATGGCAGCACAGCCACCCACGCTCGTGCACGGATGCTACCGGCCACACAACATTCTCCTGCGCACCGGCGCCGAGCCGCGGATATGCCCCGTCGACTGGGAGGCGGCTGCGGTGGGGCCAGCGGCGTACGACCTTGCCTACCTCAGCGACGGCTTCGACGACCGGCGTCGCCGAGTTCTCGTCGCGGCTTACCGCCAAGCTGCCGCGGGCGACGGGCTGCGCGTATCCGAGGACGAGGAGGCCGACGCGCTCCTCGACGGGTGCGACCTGCACAAGAACCTGAAAACACTGGGGAAGGCCGTCGACCGCGAGTTCCCACTCGAGGGGGTCGAGAAGCTCGTGGCGATGGTGGAGAACGCCGCTGCCCGGGCGCTACGGCCACAGCGAGCACCAGCTCCGGTCATGCGGAGGGTGCCATGACAGCAACTGGCGAGGTCGGCCGTCCTGAACTGGTCGGGCGAGATCCCGCGGAGCTCACGACGACCATCGAGGCCATGCTGAGCGACGTCCTGCAGCGGTCCGTGGTGGTCGGTGGCCTGTCCCGCTCGCCCAGCCCGTTCGCGTCCCGGGTGCCCGCCGAAGTCGTCACCGCCAAGCTGGCTGACGACATCACCTATCGGCTGTTCCTCAAGAGCCCCGGCAACGAGGAGGCGGATCATCCCGACAAGCAGCGTCGAGATCGTGAGCTGCTCATCTACGCCGACCTCTTCGCCGGCCGCGAACTCCCGGTCCCACGTTGGCTGGGCGGCGGGTGGAACCCCAGGATCGGTCGTCACGACCTCTACCTGGAGCACATCGACGATTGGGACCTGCGCTACCAGGGCCTCGAATACTGGTATCGCTCCGCCGGCCGTCTCGGCGATCTTCACCGCGCCTTCGCCCAGGCCCGCGAGGACCTCCTCGCCCGTGACTATCTGCTGCGGCTTGACGCGGATTACTTCAACGCCTGGGCGCACCGGGCGCTGGAGGCGGTGCGGTGGCAGTCGCCCCGCCTCGGGCGGCGGCACGAACGGGTCGTGGGCGCGTTCCGGCGCGGCGCCGAGTTGCTCGCGGTACAGCCGCCGACGTTGGTGCACAACGACCTGTCCCCCAAGAACGTCCTGGCGGACCGGTCGGCGCGGCCGGCACGGATCTGCTTCGTCGACTGGGAGATGGCCGGGATCGGGTGTGGACTGCTCGATCTCGTCCACCTCAAGTACGGGCTCCGACCGACGGAGGAAGCCGAGCTGTGCGCCAGCTACTACGAGGCGGTACGCGGCGCCGATGTCCTGCCCGGCAAGGAGAAGGAGTTGATGGCCGTGCTGGCCGCCTGCGAGATACACGAGACGAACGTCCGCCTCTGGTGCAGCGCGCGTTGGTCGTTGCCGGAAGACCGTCTCGAGGAGTGGATCAGCGACACCGAAGCGGCACTCGGGCGGATCCCATGACGTCCGGGAGCGCGCAAAGGCTGCGGATCGTGCTCGGCGAGGTGATGTCGCTGGTCCCGTTCTCCGCCGGGATGGCCTGGAGTTGGATGCAGTGGGCCGTGGGCCTGCGCCGTCTCGGCCACGACGTGATCTACCTCGAGCAACTCGACCCGGCGTGGTGCGTCGACCAGTCGGGCAGGGCTTGCCGGCCGGAAGCCAGCATCAACCGTGCGTCCTTCGAGGCGACGATGCGGCGGTTCGGCTTCGACGGGTCCTCGTGGCAGGTCGACCACCGCGGTGAGCCGCTCGTCGGCACGCGCGACGAGCTCGACCGGCGCCTCGCCGGCACCGATTTGCTGATCAACATGTCCGGACACATCAGCGCCGACTCCGTGCTGGACGCGGCGGCCCGGCGCGTCTACGTCGATCTGGATCCCGTCTACACGCAGCTCTGGCGCGCCGTGTACGGCAAGGAGCTTGGGTTCGACCGGCACGACGTGTTCGCCACCGTGGGGCTGAACATCGGCTCAGGCGACGCCGACATTCCCTCGTGCGGCATCGACTGGCAGCAGGTGTTGCCGCCCGTGGTGCCCGATTTCTGGGCAGGACAGGATGCCCCGACCGGCGGGCGCTTCACGACCATCGCCTCCTGGGAGAGCTTCAGCGACCTTTCCTACAACGGACGGTGGTACCGAGGTAAGCGGGCGTCCTTCGAACGGGTGGCCGACCTGCCGCGCCGCGTCGCCGGCCAGGAGTTCGAGCTGGCTCTCCGGCGGCAGCATCCGGACGACGAGACGCTGGCCCGGCGACACGGCTGGCACGTCGCGGAGGCTGGCGTGGTAGCGGGCGATCTGGACGCCTACCGGAACTACGTGCGTGGGTCCCGAGGCGAGATCGGCATCGCCAAGGACGCTTACGTCACCGCGACATCGGGTTGGTTCAGCGACCGCTCCGCCCACTACCTTGCCGCCGGCCGCCCGGTCGTCGCGCAGGCCACCGGAGTCGAGAAGCATCTACCCACCGGAACCGGTCTGCTCGTCTTCGACACGTGCGAGTCGGCGGCGGATGCGGTCGAGACGGTGAACGCCGCCTACGAGGTGCATTGTCGAGCCGCCCGCGACCTCGCGGCGGAGTACCTTGACTACCGGGTGGTCCTGCCCGCCTTCCTGCAACGGTGCCTGGCGTGACGGTGCACGAGACGGACCAGGACACCCGCCAGGCTCACCTGCCGCGCCGTGTCTGGTGCGGCCGGATACTGCGCCGAGCGCTGCACCGAGACGATCTCGAGGTGCTCGACTGCCGTGAGCTGTCGGCGGACGTCTACCGGCTGACGTTGACGACGGGCGAGCCGGCATCGGTGGTCATGAAGCGCCGCGAGCCGGGTGCCGCGCACCGCGACCGCCTCCTCGTGCGGCGCTGGCTCCCGGCCGTCGGCCTGGCGGATGCCGGTCCGCCCCTGTTGGCAACCGTCTGTGAGCAGGACGGTGACGCCGCCTGGAGCGTGTACGAATGGCTCGACGGTCGGTCCATGGATCGCGTGTGGGCCGATGCCGGTGACATCGACCGGCTGGTCGACGTCGTGGCGTCGATGCATGTCCGGTTCGCCGGTCACCCCCTGATGGCTGAAGTTCGTTGCAACGGCGCGTACCTGGGACGGGACGCGTACGCCGGGCAGCTCGACGACGCAATCCTTGCCCTCTCCGCCGTCCGGCACGACCCCGCCGCGGGTAGGCATCTCGGGGATGCACTCCTCACCGATCTCGAGCACGCCGTCCGCCGCGCCCTGGAGGAGACACCGGCCCTGCTGGCGCTCCTTGACGAGATCGGTGGTCCGGACACTCTTCTGCATGGCGACCTCTGGCCGCAGAACGTGGTGGCCGGGCCAGGTTGGCTGCGGTTGATCGACTGGGAGCGGCTGGGCGTCGGGCCCGCGATCTACGACCTGTCCACCCTGCTGCTGCGCCTGCCACGCGCCGCCCGCCGCCGCGTCCTGGACCGGTATCTGACGCACGTCGCGGCCGCCGGCTGGCCCCTGCCGACGGTGGACGAGATCGTGCTCCTCACGACCGCGCTCGAGCGCGCCCGGCTCGCCACCCTGATCAGCTGGCGAGTGCTCGACCTCCTGCAGGCGCCCGCCGACTCCGCCGCCTCCTGGGCCGTCGGCCAGCTGCAGTCGATTCGGACCTGGTGGCACCAGATAGATCCGAGACCCGAGGAAGAAGAGGTAGGCATCCATTGAAGTACGTCATTGTGAACGGGGACGATCTGGGACTGAGCCCCGGCGTGACCCGCGGCATCCTCGAAGCCCACGAGCACGGAGTTGTGACCAGCGCGAGCCTGCTCGTGGACCGGCCCGCCAGCGGGGGAGCGGCCGACGCGGTGGGGCGCACGCCGGGACTGTCGGTCGGGCTGCATGCCGACCTCGCCGACGCCGACGGTCGTCCGCTCGTCGACCTGACGGACACCGCGGCCTGTCGTGCGGAGGTCGAGCGACAGGTCGAAATTTTCTCCCAGCTCGTCGGCCGCGCGCCGACCCACCTGGACTCGCACCGCAACGTGCATCGCCAGCCGGCCGTACGGCAGGCCTTCCGGGAGGTCGCCGCCGAGCACGGGCTGCCACTGCGGGAGGACGCGCTGCCGGCCTACGTATCGACGTTCTACGGGCAGTGGGACGGGTGCACCCACCCCGAGCAGATCAGCGTCGAGGGGCTGATCCGGATCCTTTCCGGGCTCCCCGCAGGATGGTCGGAGGTGGGTTGCCACCCCGGGTACGTCGAAGCGGACCTGCGGTCGAGCTACCGCCTCGAACGCGAACTCGAGCTCGCGACATTGGTCGACCCGCGGATTCGTGAGGCCGCCGCCGCGCTCGACATCACCTTCGTCAACTTCGCAGAGCTCCTGGCGGACTCGGGGAGGGGAGTGTCGTGACCTACGTGGTGCTCAGCGCGAAGAATGTCGCCCAGTCGGCAGAGGTAGGCGGGCACTTCTGGGTCTTCGCGCAGTACGCAGCGACCCTGCGCGATCTCGGGTGCCGGGTCGGGTGGCTGGAGCACTTCGAGCCGACCGGCGACGCTCCTGTCGATCGGCGCCTGGTCGACCAGTTTCAGCGCCGGCTCTCGCGCCTCGGGCTCGCCGGGGACGTGGTGCTGTACCGGCGGAGCGCAGACGGGCACCTCGAGTTCACCACGGGCGACCCCAGCCAACTCGACCGGATGGTGCACGACGCTGACCTGCTCCTCAACTTCGACTACGGCATCGATCAGGAGCTCGCCGATCGGTTCCGGCGACGGACCCTGGTGGACATCGACCCCGGCCTGCTGCAGTTCTGGGTGTCGGAGGGGCAGTTGCGACTGTCCGCTCACGACCACTACTTCACCACCGGCGAGACGGTCGGCACGCCAGCCGCCGGATTTCCCGACTGCGACGTCCGGTGGCAGCACGTACGACCCCCCGTCTGCCTGCGCCTGTGGCCGGTCGCCTACACCCCGGACGCCACGGCCTTCACCACCGTGTCGAGCTGGTGGGGCGGCGCCGGAAGCGGCGAATGGATCACCGACGGCCGGGAACTCGTCTTCGAGAACAACAAGCGGGTGAGCTTCCTGGCCCACCTCGACCTTCCACGGCGGACACCCCAACCGCTGGAACTCGCTCTCGCCCTCGGGTCCGGCGACGAGCATCTGCTGCGCACCGCGGACCGGTCCGCGTGGCAGCCGGAACGGTCAGCGCCGAAGGGCGCCACCGGGTACGTCGACGACGCGACCGACGTCGCGATGCTCCGGCAGCATGGTTGGCGCATCCGCCTCGCCAACGAAGTCGCCGGCTCCCCGGACCGCTATCGCACGTACGTGCGTGGGTCACGGGGGGAGTTCAGCTGCGCGAAGCCCTCGTGCTCCTTCTTCCAGAACGCCTGGATCAGCGACCGCACCATCTGCTACCTCGCCAGCGGCAAGCCGGCCGTGGTCGAGGACACCGGCCCCAGCGATTACCTGCCCAACGGCGAGGGACTGTTCCGTTTCCGCAGCACCGACGAGGCGGTCGAATCACTGTCCCGGGTCAACGCCGACTACCGGCGCCAGTGCCGCGCGGCGCGGGAGATCGCGGAGGCGTACTTCGACGCCGAGCCGATCGTCGCCGCGATCCTCGACGGCTCGCTCGCCACGTCAGCCATCGTCGCGGCCTGATCCGGGGCTGAGCATGTCCGCGATCAGACCCAGAACGAAGAGCGTCGACCTCTCCACGGTCGTCTCGGTGCACCGCCTGCTGACCGATCACGGCTTGCAGTACCTGATCTACGGTGGCTGGGGGCTCGACATCATCTGTGGCGACCAGTCACGGCCGCATGGCGACCTGGACCTGTTCTTCTGGCGTCGTGACTATCAGCGGCTCAGGTCCCTGCTCACCGCCCAGGCGTTCACCGTGTACGAACTGCCCGGAAGGCAGCTGGCCGTGAAGTCTCCGTTCCGAGCCGACATGGTGTTCCTGGACGATTCCCGCGCCGAGCAGATCATCGGCATGACGTCGGTGTTCGAGGTGCGCGTCCCCCGGCGTGGTCTGCACGACTGGACGTACGGCGTCGTCGAAGGCCACGCACTCCCGGTCGGCTGCGTCGAGCTGGTCGTCCGGCTCTCCGGGCATTCGCCAAACTCACGGCCATCCGACCAGGCCCTCCTCGACCGAATCATGGCCCACTGCGACCAGCGGCTACTCGCCGAGATCGAGCACCGCAGGCTGCCCTACAACAAGAACGCTCCCTGGACCGCCTGCTGACGCCACGGCCATTCGCCGCTGGGCTCAGCCGTGGCTGACGACGGCACCAGGTACGTCGACCCCGCAGCCGTGCAGGAGGTCGGTGAGCACCCGCCGCGCATCGAAGTACTCGTGCGCGATGTCCAGGGCGGCCGTGGCGTGCCGGGCGTAGTTAGACCTCAATGCCTCGACGCAGGAGGCCGCCTCGTCCGGCGTCCGGAAGGCGAGCAGGCCTTCCCCGGTCGGGAGGCACTCCGTGAAGCCGGTGTCCTGGGTGATGACCGGGCGGCCGGCCGCGAGGTAGCAGGCGCTCCGGTCGCTGAACCAGCCGGTGCGCAGTCGAACATACTGGTCCTTCGCGGCGGTGAACTCGCCGCCGGAGTCGGCGATGAACCGCTGGTAGCCGGCCAGCGAGCCGCACTCGGTCAAGGCGTCGTGCACGCTCCAGCCGTTGTCGGTCAGCATGCGCAGGTCTTCGGCGTCGATCCTCGAGAGCGCGAGCCGGAAGCTGCCACCGCTGCGCTTGGGCAGGTCGATGAACGGGAGGAAGGCCTGCCGCTTGTCCCAGTGGTACGTCTCGCCGGCGAAGTCGATGTCCTTCTTGGCTTTACGCTTTTCCCATCCGGCGATCGTCGTCAGGTCGCGGGTCGGACGGTTGCCACCTTGCCAGAGGTCGAGCAGGACAGGCTGTCGGGTGGGCCGGTACGTCACGCCCGTGTCCGGCAGCTTCGACTCCGCCGTTCCCACCAGTTCTCCGAATGTCCAGTGGTGGGTGTGGCCTGCGACGAGCTCCGCCTGCTTGGGGTCGCCGTTGAAGAGACGGATCTGCGGGATTCCAGGGTCTGTCTCGATGTAGATGCGAGTCCCGCACTGGGCCATGTCGTCGTCGATGAGGTGCGTTCCCGTCACGTTGAGGATCGCCTCCGCTTCCGCATAGAGGCTGCGGAGGCGGTGCGGCGGCAGCCCGCCGAAGATGCCGGGTCCGTTCTTGACGCTGGCCCGACAGATCCAGCGGTCGGCGAAACCGTGGTCGCGCATCGTCCGCGTTATCGGAACCTTCGGTTCGGTCGCCCGGTCAGCCTCGTCGTCGGGATTCTTGACCCAGAGTCCGTGCTGCTCGACGTAGTAAGCCTCGAAGCCGAGCGACTCGAGCCCAAGCAGATAGTGGAGTACCTGATAGACGACGCCGGGGACGGGCAGCAGGCACATCGAGCCTAGTACGACCACCTTCGGTCTGTGGTGACCCAACGTCTACTCCTGCCCTTCAATCGTTGCCCAGTGGGTTTCCCGCAGTGACGTGAGCAGGACGGAGGAATAGATCGAAAGGATCTGCTCCACCTTGGCTGCGCTGTCGTACTGGAAGCCCGGCACGCTCATGGCAATCACCTTGATGCTCCACAGCAGGCGCCCGAGGGTCGCCAACCGCTGCACGAGCGCCGTACTGCATTCGGGCCAGACCCGCTGGAGGGCGTCGGCGTACGCGTCATAGGACGCCTCGCCGATGAGCGTTCCCGCCAGCAGCAGCGTGCTCTGACCGAGATCGGAGCCCGGTAGACCCCACCCGGCGTTTCCCCAGTCGATGGGGACGACGTCACGACCCGCCGAGCCGCGAGCCACGTGGATGTTCTTCGGCAGGCAGTCACCGTGCACCAGCGTCATCGGGACGCCGGCGAAGCTCGCCGACACTTTGTCCCACTGCTCCCGCAGCGTTCGCAGCATCGAAACCACGGCCTCGACGAGCGTCAACAGCGATCCTGAGAATGATCGCTCGGCGGCGAGGGCTGGAAGCTCGCCGATGGCCCGATGAAGATATCCCTGGTAGTAGGTGGCGTCGCGGACGGGGAGCGGTTGTCCGTGATGCGCCTCGGACCCCAGGAACGTCGCCTGTACCGAGCCGAGCCACCGCGCCAGCCTCAAGCGCTGCACCGCGTCGTCCGGGGAGTACCGGCGACGACCCAGGTCCTCTATGAAGAGCCACGCGAACCGGTCGTCCGGGTCGGAGGATGCGTCGTCGAGGATGCCGTAGTAGGCCGGCACGCGGACACGGGCGGCAGGGAGGACAGCGCTGTAGGTGGTCTGTTCGACGACGGTCATGTGCCGTCGGCACCGTTTGGCGATGATGCTGCCGCCGTCATCCGGCCACTGAAGCCGGTAGACCTGCGACCGCCTCCTGTGCTGGATGGACTCGACGAGGCTCGGCGGCGCGCGGCGCGGCTCGACCTCGCGCCACGCCTGAACCGCTGGATGGCCGTCTGCGTCAAGCACTGCGCCTTCTCGTCGCGGCGAAGCCATGTTCGTCCCACCCCCCTTCGTCTTCTAGACCGACGCGATCGCGGCGCGGTCGCGGATCCAGTCGAGCGTTCGGATGATGCCGTTCTCCAGGGACACCTGAGCGCGCCAGCCCAGTACGCGCTGGGCTGCGCTGCTGTCGAGCCCGACGCGGTCGAGTTCACCGGCGCGGGGTGGCATGATCTTCGGCGTGTCGGGTCGCTCGACCGCCTCGGCGATGAGCCGATGCAGGTGGCGTACGGAGGTCTCCCGCCCGGTGCCGATGTTGAGCCGCAGCCCGTCTCCGGCCGGACCGGCGGCCAGCACGAATGCCTCGACGACGTCATCGACGTAGATGTAGTCCCGGGTCGCCCGGCCGTCGCCGAAGATCATCGTGGGGCGACCCTCCATCAGGGCGGAGGCGAAGATGGACACGACTCCCGCCTCCCCGTGCGGATCCTGTCGGGGTCCGTAGACGTTTCCGAGGGCCAGCGCCGTCGTCTGTAGACCGTGCAGGTGGCGGTAGACGCGCAGGTAGGCCTCGCCGCAGACCTTCGCGGCCCCGTACGGCGAGCGCGGGTCGAGGAGCGCGGACTCGCGGACGGGGTACTTTGGTTGATCCCCGTAGATGGTGCCGCCTGACGAGGCGAACACGAGCTTGCGGGCGCCGCTCGCCCGGGCGCTCTCCAGCACGGCGAGGGAGCCGAGCACGTTGCGACGGGCGTCCGCGACAGGGTCGGCCACGCTGTGACGTACGTCCATCTGGGCGGCCAGGTGGAAGAACACCTCCGGCCGGTACGCCGTCATCTCCCGGCGCGCCGCGTCGGCGACCACGTCGCTCTCGAGGAAGGTGAGACGCGGGTCGCCGGCCGATTCGGCGAGGTTGCCGAGATGGCCGGTGGAGAGGTCGTCCACGGCGAGCACGCTGTGACCGTCGCGCAACAGGCGATCGACCAGGGTCGAGCCGATGAAGCCGGCCGCTCCCGTCGTCACGACGCGCATGGCACACCCCGCCCCTGACCGCTTCGCCCACGCCCGTTGGCGGTCGGGGCGACGGGCCGGCCGGTGGTTCCATGTCCGGTTAATGGCTGGTGCACGCGGGACGTGGTCGACGGTCCCGGCCGGCAGGCAATAGACGCCATGGATCAACCCTCCGAGGTCTGCGGAGCCTGGTCCTTGACCACCCAGTTCGTGCACACGGAAGGGGAAGGACCCCTCACTGGCAAACTGGTGTTTTCCAGGCAATTCGAACGTTACCAATAGTTAGGGCGACGTACGTCCGAAATTGGCCCACACCCGCAATCGCTACAGTGACCGGCGTGACCACCGAGTACAGCGGCACCGGGGATCCCGCCCGCAGCCTCGCCCTGCTCTGGCGTACCCGGGACCGGCCCAGCCGCCGGGGCGGCGACCTGAGCGTCGAGCGGATCGTCCGCGCCGCCATCGACGTCGCCGACGCCGAGGGGCTCGCGGCGCTGTCCATGCGCCGGGTCGCCGAGCGGCTCGGCGTCGGCACGATGTCCCTCTACACCCACGTGCCCGGCAAGGGTGAGCTGCTCGACGTCATGCTCGACACCGTCTACGGCGAGACCGCCCGCCCGAGCGACGTGCCCGGCGGGTGGCGGGGGCGCCTGGAGCAGATCGCCCGGGAGAACTGGGCGCTCTACCTGCGCCACCCGTGGCTGCTGCAGGTCGCCACCACCCGGCCCCCACTGGGCCCCAACCTCACCGCCAAGTACGAGTACGAGCTGGGCGCGGTCGACGGCATCGGACTGACCGATCTGGAGATGGACTCCGTCGTCACCCTCGTCAACGGCCACGTCCACGGCGCCGTACGCGGGGCCGTGGAGGCCGCCCAGGCCACCGCGCGCACCGGGCTGACCGAACAGCAGTGGTGGCACGCCCACGCCCCGTACCTGGAGAAGGTGATGGACCCGCGGCGATTTCCCCTCGCCGCCCGGGTCGGCGCCGCCGCCGGGCAGGAGTACCAGGCCGCCGCCGACCCGGCCCGGGCGTTCGAGTTCGGCCTGGCGCGCATCCTCGACGGCGTCGAGGTACTGATCCGCAGCCGCTGACCGGCGGGTGGCGCACCGCCGGCGGTAACGGACGGATAGCCTTCCGGGCATGACTATGCGCCCGATCCGGATCATCGGCGACCCCGTGCTGCGTACCCCGTGCGAACCGGTGACGAGCTTCGACGCCGACCTGCGCGCCCTGGTCGCCGACCTGATGGACACGCTGCTCGGCGCGCCCGGCCGGGCCGGCGTGGCGGCCCCCCAGATCGGGGTGAGCGCGCAGGTGTTCGTCTACGACGCCGACGGCCACCGCGGCCACCTGATCAACCCGACGCTGGAGCTGTCCGAGGAACTGCAGGACGACGACGAGGGTTGCCTGTCCATCCCGGGGCTGTACTTCCCGACGCCTCGCGCGATGCACGCCACCGCGCACGGCTTCGACCAGCACGGCCAGCCGCTCACCATCGCCGGCAGCGGTTTCGTGGCCCGCGCCCTGCAGCACGAGACCGACCACCTGCACGGGCGCCTCTACGTCGACACGCTGCGCGGCGACACCCGCCGCCGGGCGCTGCGGGAGATCCGCGCCGGCCGCTTCCACTCACCCAGCCGCGGCCTCTGACCTCACCGCCGGGCGCGCAGGCCGCACTCGACGAAGTCGGCGACCGGGGTGAAGCCGAGCCGCTGGTAGAGCCGCACGGCCGCGGCGTTGTCCGCCCGGACGTTGAGGGTCACGTGGTCGACGCCCTCGCGCAGCCGGGCGCAGAGCGCGGCCACGGCGGCGCCGGCCAGGCCACGGCCGCGGACGCGCGGGTGGGTGGTGACGTTGCCCAGGGCGGCGACCCGCCAGGTCGGTGACCAGACGTGCACGCCGGCGACGGCGACCAGCTCACCGGCCTCACGGATGCCCACGTACTGCCCGGTGTCCAGCATCCGCGGGTCGAACCAGTTGCCCGGGTAGGCGGCGGCGTAGAGGGCGAGCAGCTCCGGCAGGTCGGCCGGGCGAAGCGGCGCACCGGCCGGGGTGACCCGGGCCAGCCGCGCCGGGTCGGTCAGCGCCATCCGGTGGTGCGGCGCGGCGTCCTCGAGGTGGAACCAGCGTTCCAGTGTCGCGTCCAGGCCGGGGGAGAGGTGCGCCCACAGCCGCGCCGGCAGCAGCGGCGCGAGGTCGGTCAGCAGCGCCGCCAGCTCCGCCGAGTCCGGCGGCGCGGCGAACGCCAGCAGCGTCGGCAGCTCCACCCCGTGGTAGAGCAGCGCCACCTGGTCGCCGCGGCGGAACCACGAGGTGTACGGCCAGAAGAAGTCGTCGAGGTCGCCGAGCTGATAGGCGTGCAGCACCGGGTCGCGGCCCAGCAGCTCGGCCAGGACGGCCCGGTCGTGTTCGGCGCGTACCGGCATCCGCCGATGATCACACAGCGGCGCTCAGCAGCCGCGCCCAGCCTCGGGAAGGTTCTCGTGCGCCCAGCGGGCCAGGGCGTGCAGGGCGGGCACCAGCGCCGCCCCGCGGTCGGTGAGCTGGTAACTGACCCCCAGCGGCGGGCCCTCCCGTACGGTGCGCGACACCAGGCCCACCCGGGCCAGCTCGCCGAGCCGGTCGGACAGCACGGACTCGCTGATGCCGGGCAGGGCGCGGGTCAGCTCGGCGAAGCCGGCGGGACCGTTGGCCAGGGTGCCCAGCAGCACCCCGTTCCACCGCTTGCCGAGGAACGCGAACGCGCGCGCGACGCCCTTGTCGCACGTCCTCGGCGTGCCGCCCACCTCCGGACCGACCGTCATGCCCTCCAGGATACAAGTCACACCGGCAGCTCAAGGCACTACTAAAAACCTAGCTGCTACCGTTGCAGGAGTAAGTCCGCCTGGTAGAGCGAGGAAACCCATGAGCGACGACCTGATCACCCTGCACCCCGAGGCGCAGGCACAACTGTTCACCGACGCCCGCACCGCCAACACCTTCACCGACGAACCCGTCACCGACGAGCAGCTGCGCGCGATCTTCGAACTCGCCAAGTACCCGCCGACCGCCGCCAACACACAGCCCCTGCGGGTGCTCTACATCCGCGACGGCGAATCCCGCGAGCGGCTGCTCACCCACATGAGCGAGGGCAACCGCGCCAAGACCGCCGCCGCGCCGGTCGTCGCCGTCCTCGCGGCCGACACCGACTTCCACGAGTTCATCCCGCGGGTCTTCCCGATCCGCCCCGAGATGCGCGACGGCCTCGCCGAGAACCCGCTGGGCCGCGAGCAGATGGCCCGGTTCAACGCCACCCTGCAGATCGGCTACTGGCTGCTCGCCGTCCGCGCCGCCGGCCTGGCCGCCGGCCCCATGGCCGGCTTCGACGCCGATGGCCTCGACAAGGAGTTCTTCGCCGACAGCAGCTGGCGCTCCCTGCTCGTGGTCAACCTCGGCAAGCCCGGCCCGGACGCCTGGTTCCCCCGGCTGCCCCGCCTCGACTACGACGACGTCGTCCGGCACGCCTGAGCCGGCTCAACCGGCCAACCACTGGTCGTAGCCGAGCTTGCCGACCAGCGCCAGCACCACCACCAGCAGCACCACCCGCACGAAGCCGGAGCCGCGCCGCAGCGCCATCCGCGCCCCCAGCGCGGCTCCGGCGACGTTGCACACCGCCATCGCCGCGCCCAGCAACCACCACACGTGCCCGGTGAACCCGAACACCAGCAACGCACCCAGGTTCGTGCCCGCGTTGACCACCTTCGCCATCGCCGACCCGTGCACGAAGTCCGCCCCCACCAGCGCGGTGAACGCCAACACCAGAAACGTGCCGGTGCCCGGCCCGATCAACCCGTCGTACAGGGCGATACCCAACCCGGCCACACCGATCGCCGCCGCCACCCGAGCAGGCGTCCGCCGACCCGGCTCCGCCACCACACCCAGCCGGGGCCGCAGCAGCACGAACACCGCCACCGACACCAACACCACCAGCACCACCGGCCGGTACGCCCCCGCCGGCACCGCCCCCGCCAGGGCCGCGCCCAGCCCCGCCGTCAGCACCGCCAGCCCCGCCGACGGCCCCGCCACCGCCCAGTCCAGCTTCGTCCGCCGGGCGTACGTCACCGCCGCCGTCGACGTACCGAAGATCGCGGCCAACTTGTTCGTGCCCAGCGCGGTGGCCACCGGCACCCCGGGCGCTGCCACCAGCAGCGCCGGCAGCAGCAACAGCCCACCCCCGCCGACCACCGCGTCGACCCAACCCGCCATGGCGGCCGCGGCGAGCAGAGTGGTCAGCGACAAGGGGTCCACGGGCGGCAATTCTTCCCACCACCAGCCGCCTGACGAGGTCGTCTGTGGCCAGCCTCACCGCCGCCCACCGCCCCGCGCGGCACTGGTCAGCGCCCCCGCCGGCGCCGCAACCACAGACCCACCCACGCGATCGCCACGAACACCAGCATCGAACAGACCAACGCCCTGATCACCCGGCAACTGTGCCACGGCGACGTAGGGTGCAGGAGTGCGCCTGGCCACCTTCAACCTGCTGCACGGTCGGTCCCTCACCGACGGGCTCGTCGACCACACCCGGCTGGCCGCCGCCGTCACCGCCCTCGACGCCGACATCCTCGCCCTGCAGGAAGTCGACCGCGACCAGAGCCGCAGCGGCAACCTCGACCTCACCGCCATCGCCGCCCGCGCCCTCGACGCCCCCGAACACCACTTCGCCGCCGCCGTCGTCGGCACCCCCGGCGAACAGTTCCGCCCCCTGACCCACGACGACGACGGCCACGGCGAACCCCTCTACGGCGTCGGCCTCGTCAGTCGCTACCCCGTACGGTCCTGGCAGGTCACCCGGCTGCGCCCCGCCCCCGTACGCTCACCCGTCTACGTCCCCGGCCCCGGCGGCGGACTCATCCTGCTCCGCGACGAACCCCGCGCCGTCCTCGCCGCCGTCCTCGACACCCCGCACGGCACCCTCACCGTTGCCGCCACCCACCTGTCCTTCGTCCCCGGCTGGAACATCCTGCAACTGCGCCGCGTCGTCCGCGCCCTGCGCACCCTGCCCGCACCGCGGATCCTCCTCGGCGACCTCAACCTCCCCGCCGGACCCGCCGCGTTCCTCTCCGGCTGGCGCCCCCTCGGCCGCCGCCCCACCTACCCGGCCGGGCAACCCCGCGTCCAGCTCGACCACATCCTCGCCGACCGGCACGGCCTCGACCGCCTGCCCCCGGTCACCGCCGTCGACACCCCGCTGTCCGTCATCTCCGACCACCGCCCCCTCGTGGTCAACCTCGGCTGAGCCCGCCACCGGCGCCCGTGGGCACATCGGCGATCCCCGCCCCACCCGGCCACCGCCCGCTCAGCCCACACCCACCGCCCGCTGCGCCGCCCGCAACGCGTTCCGGAACAACATCGCCACCGTCGTCGGCCCCACCCCACCGACCCGCGGCGTGATCGCCCCCGCCACCTCGGCACACGACTCGTCCACATCCGGCAGCAGCCGACGGCCCTCGTACCGCACCCCACCGCCCACCACCACCGCACCCGGCCGCACATGCTCCGGCTGGATGATCCCCGGCACCCCCGCCGCCGTCACCAGGATCTCCGCCCGCCGCGTGTACCGCGGCCAGTCCGCCACCCCCGTGTGCACCACCGTCACCGCCGCGTTCGCCGTCGGCCGCTTCTGCGCCAACAACATCGCCAACGGCCGACCCAACGTGGCACCCCGACCCAGGATCACCACCTCACGCCCCGACACCGGCACCCCGTGAAACGCCAGCAGCGCCTCGATGCCCGCCGGCGTACACGGCAACGGGCCCGGCAGCCCCAACGCCAACCGGCCCATGTTCATCGGATGCAGCCCGTCCACGTCCTTGTCCGGATCGAGAACCTGCAACGCCCGGTCGTAGTCCAGATGCCCCGGAATCGGATACTGCACCAGCACACCGTGCACACCCTTGTCCGCGTTGAAGTCCTCCAACACGGCGTGCACATCAGCCTGCGACGCCGACGCCGGCAGATGCACATGCGGTGACGCGAACCCCAACTCCGCCGCCTGCCGCTGCTTGATCCGGATGTACCCGGCACTGGCATCGTCGTCGCCCACCAGCACCGTCGCCAACGCCGGCGTCACCCCCGCCGCGCGCAGCCCCGCCACACCCTCGGCGACCTCCGCCAAAACCTGCTCCGCCACCGGCTTACCGGACAGGACCCGCGCCGTCGTACCCGTAGAAGACATGGCTCACCCCGCCCGCGGAGGCCCAGGCGGTCGACCCCCGCGACGAGCTCCCCGATGGTTGATGCCATCCCCTGGCCGCCAGTCGCGTACCCCGTCAGCCTGCCACACCCACCGGCCCGCCCGCGCCACCGCCCGCCATCAGCCGCTGCGCCGTCGACCACCACCCGGGCAGGAACGCCAGCACCGCGTCCGCCCGCCGCCGACGCTGCACCGCCGACGCCACCCCCAGATCCGCCACCGCCGCCTCGAACAACGGCGCCAACTCCGCCACCCGCTCGGGAGCGTCCACCGCCAGGATCGCGTGACAACGCGCGTACGTCGCCACCATCCAGAACATCGCCTCCCGATGCGCGCCCGCCCCGATCAGCTCCGCGCTCCCGTCCACCACCACCGGCCGCCCCGCCGGCGTGATGTCCGCGCTGAAGAAGAACCGGGTACGCGCCACCGACGCCGCCACATCGAACGTCCGCGCCAACCCCGCCAGATGCTCCCGCACCCGACCCGCCGGCACCCCACCACCATCCAGCAGCTCCAGCAGCCCCGGATACCGGTCCACCAACCCGTACGCCGCCAGCACCTCCCGCGCCCGCACGTACCGCCGCCGCACCGTCGGATCCCACCCCGCCGCCACCAGCGGCAGCACCGCCGTCAACGACGTCGGGAACAACCAGGCCGTCACCTGCTCGTGCAGCGGCGCCGCATCATCCAGATGGCGCAGCCCCTCCTCGATCCGGCGACGCACCCCCGCACACCGCCGCCGCACCCACACCGGATCCCCGAACCCCGCCGACACCCGCTCTCGGACCGCCGCCAACCGACCCGTCGGATCGACGATCACGGTGTCCGTACGGAAACACGGCGCGAACACCCACGACCCCAGCACCTGCTCCGGGGAACCCAGGTCGTCCCACGTCACCGCGGTGACCTCCAACAGCACCCCACGGTGGCGGAACTTGCCCAGCTTCGCGCCCGGCTCCTCCCGCACCAGCAGCACGTCCACATCCGACGACGCCGGCAACACCGCATCGTCCGGCAAACCCACCGTCGACCCGCTGAAGAACGCCCCCCGAACCCCCGGATCACGGCGCACCTGCTCGCGCACCCACTCGACCGCCACCGCCCGCGCCGCACCCACCCGCATCCCAGCGATCCTGCCAGCACACCAGCCGTCCCGCCCGCTGTCTCACGCCTCCCCAGCGCGCGACACCAGACCGGCCAGCGCCCGGTTCGTACGGTTCGACCGCACCGCCGCCCGCTGCTGACCCGCCGTCACCTCGATGTACGTCTGCGACGACGCCAACGACGCGTGCCCCAGCAACCGCATGATCTCCGCCGCGCTCGCCCCGTCCTCCGCCAACCGCGTCGCGAACGTGTGCCGCAACGCGTGCAACCGGGCACCGCGCGGCACCCGGTCGCCGATGCCGGCCCGCCGATAGCAGGACTCCACCAGGTACTGCAGGCCGCCCCGGCGCAGCGGCTCACCCCGCCGGTCCACCAGCAGCGGCGAATCCGGCCGCACGCTGCGCGCCCCGAACCGCCGCGCCCGACTGTCCAGGTAGTCCGCCAGCAACCGGTCCAGGTCGTCCTCGATCGGCACCACCCGCGGGCGACCACCCTTGCCGGCCACGTCGACCCGCCGCTCGCCGGGCCGGCCGCCCAGCGACGCGACCCGCAGCGCCAGCAGCTCCGACAGGCGCAGCCCGGCGCAGAGCGCCAGGGCCAGCACCGCGAGGTCCCGCTCCGGCCACGGGTCCCGCTGCCGGCCGTCGTCCCGGGCCACCGCCGCGAGGAGCACCTCCGGTGTGTCGTCGCCGCGCAGCGGCTTGGGCTGGGGGAGCGGCGCGCGGGGTCGCCCCACCGCCGGCATCGGATTTCCCGGTACGACCCCCTCGGCGACCAGGAAGGTGAAGAAGCTGTTCCACGTCGACCAGGCCCGGTGTACCGAGGCGGCGGCGCGAGGAGCGGCGAACCGGGCGAACGCCGCCCGCATCACCCGAGGGGAGAACGCGGTGATCATCAGGCGGTCGAGGGGGAGGGGAGGGGTGACCTCCTCGGCCACCAGGAGGGCGACGGCGAGCAGGTCCCGCCGGTATGCCAGGAGGGTGTGCGGCGACGGCTTACGGGTCGCCCGGGCGGTCAGGAACTCCTCGATCAGCACGTCAACCGATTCGTCCTGTTTGTCATGCATAAGCCATATTATGCATGATTTTCGCGTTCCGGGCCATGCCCGGGCAGGGGAGCGGATCACGCGTCCAGAGGCGTTATGCCGGCACCCTCGCGGCCACCGGGAGCCGTCGAAGCCTCAAGGCGCGCACCGCCGATGGGGCGGCCACCGTGCGGCGCTGAGAAGATCCGCGCACGGGCTGCCGATCCGCCGGCAGGTGTCCGTTGCCGCCAGCAGGATCGCCGCAACAGCCTCATCAGGACGCGTGGTCATGAGACGGCTCGGGACAACGACGCGTCGCCCGGGTGGCGGGCTCCTCAGGCTGCGCTCGACGCGAGCGCGCGCAGCACCGAGGGCTCGGGTGAGGCGCCAGGCGCTCCCTCTCGGAAGAGGCCTCGCCTGCGCCAACTTGACATAATGTACATTATCGAATCGGTGCCGTCGGCGGCTCTGAAGCCAGGCCCGGGCCCGGTGTTGTTTCTTATTCATCCTGAGCCATTCTCAGTAAGTTGAGCCACGGCCCTGACGACGCAGCCGGCCGGTTGCCGCACCCGGCCGCTGGGTAGCAGGGCTGCCATGCCCTTCTACATCCGCCGGTACCCCCGTCGCGACCCCCGGTACGGCCCCTACGGTTACGGCTATCCGGGCGGTTGGGGCCGCCGGCGGTACGGCTCGGGCAACTCCTGCCTGCGCGACGCGTGCCTGCTGGAGACGGGCTGCTGCGTCGCCGAGTCCCTGGACGGCAACTGCCTGCTGCTGGGCCTCCTGCTGCTGCCCCGGATGGCGACCACCACGCTCTCGGCCGGCCGGGGCCGGTGGCGCGAGGGTGCGGCCGAGGCCGTCATTTCGGCGATCCGGGTCTACCAGCGCCGGATCAGTGCCAACCGGGCGACCCCCTGCTGCCGGTTCAGCCCAAGCTGCTCAGAGTACGCAGTTGAGGCGGTGCAACGGCACGGCGCGCTACGGGGTCTGCGTCTCGCCGCCGGGCGGCTGCT
Organism: Micromonospora sp.; assembly: GCA_049791715.1. Taxonomy (GTDB): domain Bacteria; phylum Actinomycetota; class Actinomycetes; order Mycobacteriales; family Micromonosporaceae; genus Micromonospora. The sequence continues at coordinate 4,648 of JBARAE010000461.1, read as the reverse complement.
GCGCTGCCGGCCGTTCGGCGCCCGCGGCGCGGACCCCGTACCGGCGTGACGGCGGTCAGTCGCCAACACGATCCCGTCTTCCCTGTCGTATCAGTGGCCTGGATCGACAACTCTGACTCAGGCGCCCTGGCCCTGGTTCTGCATGAGGCCACCGTCCATGAAGTACGTCGAGCCGGTCACGTAGTCGGCGTCGTCGCTGGCCAGGAAGACCGCCACCTTGGCGATCTCCCCCGGCTCCGCGGCCCGCTTCCAGGGGATGCTCTGCACCTGCTCCTCGAGGTACTTCGGATCATCGATCGCCTGCTGGTTGAACGGGGTGAGCACCATCCCGGGCCCGACGTTGTTGACGTTCATGTGCATCGGGGCCACTTCCAGGGCGAGGCTGTTGGCGAACTCCAGCAGGGCGCCCTTGCTGGTGTCGTAGTCCGCGCCGCCGGCCCGTGCGACCTCCTGGTGGATCGAGGTGGTGTTGATGATCTTCCCGTGGCCGCCCTGGTCACGACGGTGCCGTACGAAGCGCCGGGAGCAGAAGAACGCGCCGTAGAGGTTGGTCCGGATGGCCCGGTCCCAGGTCTCGGTGTCCAGATCGGCGACCGGGATGCCGGAGGCGTCCACCCCGGCGTTGTTCATCAGGATGTCCAGTGCGTCGAACTCGGCCAGCGCCTCGTCGAACATCGCTTCGACCTGGGGTTCGACGCTGATGTCGCCCTGCACCACCACGGCCCGTCGGCCGGCCTCCTCCACCTTGGCCTTCGTGTGGTTGGCGCCGGCGTGGTCGTGGAGGTAGTGCACTACCACGTCGGCGCCCTCCCGGCCGAACTCGATCGCGGTGGCCTGGCCGATGCCGGAGTCCGAGCCGGTGATGAGGGCGGTCTTCCCCTCGAGGCGTCCAGTCATGAGCCTGCTCCTTCCGTCCGTCCCGTACCGGCCGGCACGGGTTGTCTCGGCCGTCCCGGGGTGGCGCGCCGCTCGGCGGCCTCGGTGATCCGGCCCGCGGCGTTGATGAGCCCAACGTGCGAGAAGGCCTGCGGGAAGTTGCCGAGCTGCTCCCCCGTCACGGGGTTGATCTGCTCCGCGAAGAGCCCCAGGTCGTTGGCCCGGGCGGCGAGCTGGGCGAAAAGCTGCTCGGCGCGGTCCACCTCGCCGGCCAAGGCGAGGCAGCTGGCCAGCCAGAAGGAGCAGATGACGAAGCCGGCCGGGTCGCCGTCCCAGCGGCGCAGCAGCCCGTCGCGGGAGAGTTCGCGCTCGATCACGGTCACGGTGGAGCGCATCCGCGGGTCGTCGGCCGGCAGGAAGCCGACGAGCGGCATGAGCAGGACCGAGGCATCCAGGTCGTCGGAGCCCAAGGCCCCGGTGTACGCGCCGAGCCGCTCGTTCCATCCGTGGACCAGCACGGCCTCGCGGGCCTCGTCGCGGGCGGCGGCCCAGCGGGCCACGTCGGCCGGGTCGCCGAGCCGGGGGCCGAAGCGGACGGCCCGGTCCAGTGCGGTCCAGCACTGCACCTTTGACGAGAGGTAGTGCCGTTCGGCGTCCCGAGCCTCCCACATGCCGGCGTCCGGGCGGCGCCAGTCCAGCGCGGCCTGGTCGGCGAGGGCGCGCAGGAGGTGGCGCACGTCGGGGCTCATCGGGTCGAGGTAGTGGCGCATGAGCCAGGCGGCGTCGAGGATCGCGCCGAACACGTCGGTCTGCCGCTGCTTCCAGGCGTCGTTGCCGATGGAGACCGGTCGGCTGTCGGCGTACCCGGAGAGGTGGTCGAGGCGGTGCTCGGTGAGGTCACGCTCCCCCTGGACTCCGTACATGATCGGTACGGGCTCGTCGCCGATCAGCCCCATCGCGCGGGCCACCCAGGCGAACTGTCGGTTGGCCTCGTCCGGGCAGGCCGCCCGCCAGAGGGCCTGGAGGGTGAGGCTGAAGTCGCGGACCCAGACGAAGCGGTAGTCGTAGTTGCGTTCCCCGCCGGGTTCCTCGGGCAGCGAGGTGGTCGCCGCGGCGACGATCGCGCCGCTGGGCTGGTAGGTCATTCCCTGCAGGATGATGGCGCTACGCCGTACCTGGTCGCGGAACAGGCCGCGGTACTGGTCCCGGTGCATGTCGGCCCAGGAGCGCCAGCCGGCGACGGCGTCGGCGACGACCCGGTCGGCGTCGGGTACCGCGGGCGGGTCGGAGTCGTAGGTGGGTGCGTAGCCAAGGGTGAAGCGGTAGGTCTCGCCGGCGCGGACGGTGAAGCTCGCGGTGGCGTCGCCGTCCCCGCGTTCGAGCGGGACGTCGCCGCGCAGGCTCAGCCGGCAGCTGCCGGCGCTGGCGTCGACGACGCCGTCGTGTTCCGTCAGGTAGGCGGTCACCCGTCCGTACTCGAACCGGGGCCGGTAGTGCAGCCGCATCGGTACCTCGCCGGAGAGCCCCTCGACCACGCGGGCCAGCACTCGCGGTGAGCGTAGGCCGATCTCGTGGCCGCGCGCGTCGGGTTCGAGCGCGAGGGCGTCGGTCAGCGCCACGGCGCCCTCCCGGCTGGTGAAGACGGTACGCAGCACGAGCGTGTCGTCCAGGTAGGCCCGGTGGGAGGTGAAGTGGTCCGTGGGCTGGATCGACCAGTGTCCGGCGTTGTCGTCGAGCAGCCGCCCGAAGACGGAGGGCGCGTCGAAGCGTTGGGGGCACCACCAGTTGACGGACCCAGCCCGGTCCACCAGGACCCCGCTGCGGCCGTCCGCGAGGAAGCCGTGGTCACCGATCTGTCCGCTGTCCACGCGGGTGGCTACCCGGCAGGGCGGGTGACATGCTGTGACGCGGGCGTCACGGTGGCAGGGACGCGGTCACGTGTCGGCCTGATTCGGGCACCGGGTCTGCCCCGCGCCGGAACCGTGCACGGCGGCCCGGAGGTGTCGGTGCGTGACGGGCTTCAGCGCAGCTGCCGGGCGGCGAATCTGTTCGGCGGGTGGGCGATGGCGTCCTGGGCGGCGACGAGTTGGATCTCCCGGGTCCCCGCCGCCAGGGTCGCCTCGAGGATGGCGAAGATGGAGTTGGTGGTGCGCTCCAGGGCCGTCGCGGGCGAGCCGGTGGTGCGGAGGTGCGCGAGGTACAGGGCGGCGGTGACGTCGCCGCCGCCGTTCGGGCTGATCGGCAGGAGTGGGGTGGTGACCGCCCAGGCGCCCTCGTCGGAGACGGCGACGACCTCGAGGGAGCCCTGCGGTACGTCGCCGTGCAGCACGCTGGTGACCAGTACGTGCCGTGGGCCTGTCGCGCGTACGGCGTCGACCGCGTCCAGCAGTTCCTGGGGCGAGTTGGTCGTGCGGCCGGCGAGGAATTCGAGCTCGAACTGGTTCGGGGTGACGATGTCGGCGCGTGGGACGACGGTGTCGCGCAGGTATTCGGGGATGCCTGGCCGGACGAACATGCCGCGTCCGGCGTCGCCCATCACCGGGTCGCAGCAGTAGACGGCGTCGGGGTTGGCCGCTTTCACCTTGGCGACGGCGTCGAGGATCACCGCGCCCATCGCCGGGTCGCCCTGGTAGCCGGACAGGACCGCGTCGGCGTGGGCGAGGACTCCGCGGTCCTCGATGCCGGCGATGACCTCGGCGACGTCGGCCGGTGCCAGTAGCGGTCCCCGCCAGGCGCCGTACCCGGTGTGGTTGGAGAAGTGGACGGTGAGCACCGGCCAGACCTCGTGCCCGAGCCGTTGCAGTGGGAAGGCGGCGGCGGAGTTGCCGACGTGGCCGTAGGCGACCGACGACTGGATGGACAGGATCTTCACCGTCCCATGGTCGCATCCCGGTGATTCGGTGAGCGTCGGGAGCGTGGAATCCGGTCGTCGTTGCGCGCGGTCCACTGTGGTGGGCATGATCGATGCACCTGCGTCACCGGGGAGGACGCGTGGGGAGACGGATAACGGGGGTTCTGCGCCGGCGCCTGCGCTGGCGTGGCCGCCGCGCGGCGGGTTTCCTGGGGCTACTGGGGTTGTCGGCCGCGTTGCTGGCGTGGGGTCGGGTGGTGGCGGGCTACAACCAGGAGCTGCTGCTCAACATCGGCGCGAGCATCGTCATCGTGGCGTTTTCGTACGCGATCGTGGACCCGCTGTTCGAGGAGCTGCGGCGGTCCCGGGTCGAGGAGCATCCGCACTTCGACGACGAGGAGTTCAGCGGGCACGTGGCGGCGGCGAGTTCCACGGTCTCGATCATGGATATCGGTAGTCACCTGCTGGAGGGGCCGGGACGGGACCGGTTCCTGCGTGCCCTGCGCACGGCGCTGGGCAACGGGGTGCTGGTGCGGGTGCTGCTGTTGGATCCGGATTCGGCGGCGGTGTCCACGATCACCTCGCGGACGTTCACCGGGCGGATCTCCTCCGCCCGCTGGGTCAGTTGACCGATCACGGTACGGGGCCGTTGGAGGTGGAGTTGTCCCGGTCGTTGGTGGTGGACGGGTGGTCGGGTACGCGGTTCCGCCTGGCGCGGGTGGATGGGGATGCGGAGCGGGCGCGGGTGTTCGCGTTGTTCGACGCGAAGTACGGGCCGCGGCGGTTGGCGGGTCCGGGGCGGGCGCGGTTGGCGTTGCGGCTGATCCCCCGGTTGGAGGCGGCCGGGGACGGAGCGGGGCCGGCGTTGGCGGCGTCGGACGGCGCGGGTCCGGAGGCTTCCGTGGCGTGACGCCGTTCTGC
>JBARAE010000460.1:0-8959 GCA_049791715.1 Micromonospora sp. | reverse complement strand
TTGCGGTCCTGACCGTCGGCATCAGCCGGCCGACCAGCCGTCGCACTACGTCGGTGACTGCCGGCCGGTGACCGGGCTGGCGACCCCGCGGGCCTTCCCCGCGACCTTGTAGATCAGCTGCTCGACCCGGTCCACGCCGGCCCGCAACGACATCTCCCGTAGGTACGCCTCCCGTCCGCGCCGGCCCATGTCCGCGCGGGCTGGTGGCGGGATGGTCGACGCCAGCCAGAACCGGTCGGCCAGCGCCGCCCAGTCCTCCGGTGGGCAGGAGAGGCCGGCCCGGGCGCGCTCGACGAGCTCCACCGTGTCGCCGCCGGCCGAGGCGACCACCGGCGAGGCGCAGGAGAGCGCCGCCTGAAGCTTCCCCGGCACGGTGCCGTGCAGTTCCGGAAGGTTACGCAGCATGACGAGCTGGTAGTCGGCCGCGGCGTACAGGTCCGGCATGTCGAGCGGGGAGCGCCGCTCGACGAACCGGACATTCTCCGCCCGGAGGTCGGCAGCGAGCCCCCGTACCCGCCGCTCCTCCGCCCCGGACCCCAGCAGGACCAGGTCCATCCGGTCGTCCAGCGCGGCTGCGGCGCGGACCGCCGTCTCCAGTCCCTGCCGGACGCCGATCGTCCCGGCGTGCATGACCACGCACCGGTCCTCCCGGCGGATCAGCTGCCGGGCGGCGCGGCTCGCCTCGGTCGGCTGGAAGATCCGCTCGTCGGTCCAGTTGAGCACGACCTGCACCCGGCGCGGATCGGCGCCGGCCTCCACCACCAGCCCGTGCATCGACGGCGCGCTGACCGCGATCCCGTCGGCCTCCTGGTAGATCCGGCGCATGGTGGTGCCGATCCGTCCCGACCAGCGGCGGGCGTCGACCGCCCGGGCCGGGTCCTCCTCCGGCCAGACGTCCTGCACGTGCAGCACCGTGGGCACCCGGCCGAGCATCCGGAGCAGGCCGGCGGTGGCGAAGGTGGTCGCCGGGAGCTGGAGGACGTACAGGGCGTCGATGTCGTGGAAGTAGCGGGGACCGGTCAGCGCGACGCTGCCGGCGAACGACAGCCAGCTCGCCATTCGGGCCCGGATGGACCCGTCGCCGCCGGCGTACCGCGGTACCCGCCGGACGGTCAGCCGCTCGCTGCGCGTCTGGTGGCGCCAGCGTTGCCGCCAGCCCGGATAGACGTGCCCGCCCGGATAGTCCGGGAAGCCGGTCAGCACGCGCACCTCGTGCCCGCGGGCGGCCAGTTCCTCGGCCAGGCTGCCGGGGATGAACGCCGGCTCCGGCGGGAAATGGTACGACAGGATGCCGATCTTCATGGCCGTCCTCCCGGCGCGGCGTACCGGCGGCGGGGCAGCGGCACCGGGTACGGCGCCACCCTCTCCTCCGCGTAACGGTCGGTGTGACTCCTGTGGACGCTCATCGGGGCAGCCGGTTCAGTTCCTCGGCGCGGCCGTCGGCCCTGGTTTCCCGGCCGGCGCGCGTCGACCTGGGCGCCTTGGCCCGGTCGGCGGGCCCGGACAGCGCCGCCGGCGGTGTGACCACCCGGTATGCCGCGTACTGGTGCTTGTCGGACTTGGCGACCCTGGCCATGGTGAGCACGCAGCCGAGGATGCGGACGGAGACCGAGTTCAGGGAGTGGGCCGCCGCGGCGACCTGGCTGCGCGAGACCCGCCCCTGCCGAGCGGCCAGCAGCGCCCCGTCGGCCTGCACGGCGACGACCACCCCGTCGGTGACGGCGAGCAGCGGCGCCGTGTCGACGACCACGATGTCCGCGGACTCGCGCAGGCCGAGCAGCAGGTCCGCCATCGCCTTGGAGCCGAGCAGTTCGCTGGGGTTGGGCGGCGCGGCGCCACTGGGAAGCACCAGCAGCGACTTGTCCCCCCACCGCTGGACGACGTCACCGACCTCCACGTCGCCGACGAGCACGTCGGTGAGGCCGACGGCGCCGTCGAGCCCCAGGTAGTCGGCGACCGTGGGCCGACGCAGGTCGGCGTCGATGAGCAGGACCCGCCAGCCCGCCTCGGCCAGGGCGATCGCGGTGTTGCAGGCCAGGGTGGTCTTGCCCTCCCCCTGCAGGGCGCTGGTCACCGCGATGACCCGGGCCGGTTCGTGCACGTCGACGAAACGCAGGTTGGTCCGGAGTTTGCGCACCGCCTCGGCCCGCGCGGAGTTCGCCGCCTCGCCGACGATCAGCGGCTCCGACTTCGCGTCGCTCTCGAAGGGGATCTCGGCGAGCAGCGGGCTGCCGGTGATCCGTTGCAGCGTGCCGGCGTCCCGCATCCGGACGTCGGCACACCCCCGCAGGACGGCCAGCGCCGCACCGACCAGCAGGCCGATCAGGCCGCCGAGCGGCAGGTTCCGTTCCGGGCGCGGCGACACCGGCTTCGGGCTGACCCGCGGGCCGCTGACCACCTCCAGCTTGATCGGGGCGGGCTTGCCGTCGCCCGGGGTCTCCACCTTCTGCACCAGGTCGACGAAGCGGGTAGCCAGGGTCTCGGTGAGCTTCAGCGCCCGGGCCCGGTCGGTGTCGGTGAGCTCGGCCTTCAGCAGGACGCTGCCCTCCTCGGTGGAGGTGCTGATCCGTCGTTGGAGCTGGCCGGCGGTGAGCCCGAGGGGGTTCTCGGCCACCACGGACTGCGCCAGCCGGTCGCTGTCGAGCAGGTCGGCGTACGACCTCACGCGCTGTTGGAGGAAGAGGTTCCCGCGGTACGCGTCGGTGACGCCGGGGGTGGGCGTGGTCACGAAGAAGGTCACCGAGGCCGTGTACCGGTGCGGCGTGCGGACGGTGAGGGCCGCCGCCGTGCCGACACCGACGATGAGGGTGAGCAGGACGATCCACCAGTGCCGACGGATCAGTCGCAGATTGTTACGCACGGTGATCGAGCCTCCCGCACGCCGGGTGGGCCAGCCAGTGAAACCGCACAGGATCCCCCTCTGGTGTCGAGGACACGACCAACCGTCGCGAGGACCGGGTGGAAGCGACTAAAAGGAATGTAGATGACATAAAGGGCGGGTGAGGTGGTAATCCATCACTACCGCACCGGGCGAGAGGCCGGCTGGGATTCGGCCCTGTTAACCCCGCGACGTGGGGCGACGTGGCTCACCTGCACTCCGGTCGCCGCCACCACCGCACACGGATAGGGTCGAATGCGGTGTGCCGGGAAGTCTGGTCGGCGATCGCCCCGCCGACCCCTGACCCGAGGTGGACCCCGCATGACCGACCGCGCCCCGCGCACCGACCAGTCCCCCCGACTCTTCTCGCGCCGCTCCTGGCCCGAGGCGCGGTTCCTCGCCGACGTGCTGCGTACCGAGACGGTCGGTGGTGGGCTGCTGCTGCTCGGCGCGGTCCTCGCCCTGCTCTGGGCCAACTCGCCCTGGCGGGCGTCGTACGCCGAACTCGGGCGCTGGGTGCCGTGGCCCGGCGGGTCGGGCCTGCACCTGGATCTGAGCCTGGCCGCATGGGCCGCGGACGGGCTGCTGGCGATCTTCTTCTTCGTCGTCGGCCTCGAACTGAAGCGCGAGTTCGTCGCCGGAGACCTGCGCGATCCCCGGCGGGCGGCGCTGCCGGTGGTGGCCGCCCTCGGCGGCATGCTGCTCCCGGCGCTCTGCTACGTCGCGGTCACCGCCGCCGCCGGCGGGGCGGGTCTGCGCGGGTGGGCCATCCCCACCGCGACGGACATCGCGTTCGCACTGGCGGTACTCGCGGTGGTCAGCTCACACCTGCCGCAGGGTCTCCGGGCGTTCCTGCTCACCCTCGCGGTGGTCGACGACCTGTTCGCGATCATCATCATCGCGGTCTTCTACACCGCCGACTTCCATCCGCTGCCGCTGCTCGGCGCGCTGCTGCCGATCGGACTCTTCGCCCTGCTGGTGCAGCGGCGGCGGACCTGGTGGTGGGCGCTCATCCCGCTCGCCGCGCTGACCTGGACCCTGGTGCACGCCTCCGGGGTGCACGCCACCGTGGCGGGGGTGCTGCTCGGTTTCACCGTGCCGGTGCTGCCGTCCCGCGGTGCCGGTCCGGGCCTGGCCGAGCGCCTGGAGCACACCTGGCGGCCGGTCTCGGCCGGCTTCGCCGTACCGGTCTTCGCGTTCTTCGCCGCCGGGGTGTCGCTGGTCGGGACCGACCTGGCCGGCCTCCTCACCGACCCGGTGGTGATCGCGGTCGTCGCCGGCCTGGTGGTCGGCAAGACGGTCGGCGTCTTCGGCTCGACCTACCTGCTCGCCCGGTTCACCGGGGCCGAACTCGACGACGAGATCACCTGGGCGGACCTGTTCGGGGTGGCGCTGCTCGGCGGCATCGGGTTCACCGTGTCGCTGCTCATCGGGGAGCTGGCGTTCGGGGCCGGCAGCGCGGTCGACGGGAAGGTGAAGGCCGCCGTCCTGCTCGGTTCGCTGATCTCGGCCGGGCTCGCCTCGACCGTGCTGGTGCGCCGCAACGCCGTCTACCGCCGGATCGCCGAACGCGAGAACCGCGACGACGACGGCGACGGCGTGCCGGACATCTACCAGCAGGGTTCCGGGCAGCACGGTTGAGTCGGACCGTCCGGGGCCGGATGCGCCCCCGGACGGGCTCGCTGCTCAGCGCCGGCGCTCGGCCTCCCGCTCCTCCTCGGTCTCCTCCGTCTCGTCGTACAGGGCGTCGGTGGCCGGCTCGGTGAAGTCGTCGGCCGGCACCGCGATCTGCTCGGCCTTGTCCAGCTCGTCGGGGCGGGCACCCGGCGGCGGCTCGGGGGCGGTGGCCCCACCGGCGAAGCCGTACTCGTTGGGCTCGTCGTGCCTACTCATGCGGTTGTCCTCCCGGTTTTTCCGTGTTCCCCTCTCGTCGCCCACGCTAAGCGGTGATCGTCTCCACCGCAGGGCGGCGGCGATGTTGGGGCCCGGGTGGGTCACGCCGCCCGGCGCCGGCCCACCCGGTCCACGCCGGCTCAGGAGAGTTGGTTGACCGCCTCCAGGATCAGCCAGAGGCCGGAGATGGCGAAGAGCACGGCAGCGCCGTACCGGATGCCCTTCTCCGGCAGGTGCCGGCCGAGCAGCCGGCCGACGAGGATGGCCAGCGCGTCGGCGGCCACCATGCCCAGCGTGGAACCCAGCCAGGTGCCGAACCAGCCGTACTTGGTGGCCAGGGTGATGGTGGCCAGCATCGTCTTGTCGCCCAGCTCGGCCAGGAAGAACGCGACACCGACCGCCACGATGGCCGACTTGCTGGTCTTCTCCGCCTTGCGCCGCTCCTCCTCGGTGAGCTTGTCCCCGCGCAGGGTCCATGCGCCGAAGCCGAGGAACGCCAGACCGGCGATCAGCGAGATCCAGCCGGTGGGCAGCGCCGCCTGCAGGCCGTACCCGATCCCCACGGAGAGCAGGTGCACGACCGCGGTGGCGACCGTGATGCCGATCAGCACCGGCACGGGCTTGAACCGCGTGGCGAACGTCAGGGCCATGAGCTGGGACTTGTCCCCCAGCTCGGCGACGAAGATGACGCCGAAGCTGATCACCAGCGCGACGAGAAAACCGTCCATGTGAACCTTCCCGATCAAGCCGGGAGGAGGTACGGGGGGCGCCCTCGACCCGGCTGCGACAGCCTGAGTCGAAGGTCTCGCCCGCCCCGGGAACCGGGGCCGCGTGGCCGGATGCGGAACGCATCAGTATGTCGACCACGACATTGGGGGCTACTCCCCTTCGCGCCGCCCAGCCTAGCCGATCACCACCGCCGGGGCCGCCGCGGGTGAACAGCCTCACCCGCGCGCGGCCCGGCCGCTCAGTCCGCCCGGGCGAGGGTGACGCCGAACAGGCCGTCCGGGTCGGTCCAGAAGGCGTGCGAGAGGAAGCCGGCGGCCTTCAGCTCCGCCGCGATCCCTTCGGGCCGGAATTTCGCCGAGATCTCGGTGCGCAGCTCCTCGCCCGCGGCGAACTCGATGTCCAGGTCGAGCACGTGCACCCGCATCGGGTGCTGGGCGCGCAGCCGCATCTCGATCCACTCGTGGTCCGGGTCCCAGACCGCGACGTGGGCGAACGCGTCCGGGTCGAAGTTCGCCCCCAGCTCGCGGTTGATCACCCGGAGCACGTTCCGGTTGAACTCCGCCGTCACCCCGGCGGCGTCGTCGTACGCCGGCACGATCACCGCCGGGTCCTTCACCAGGTCCGTGCCGATCAGCAGCCAGTCGCCCGCCTCCAGCGCGGCACGCATCGCGGTCAGGAACTCGGTGCGCTCGACGGGCAGCAGGTTGCCGATGGTGCCGCCGAGGAAGACGACCAGGCGGCGGCCACCGGTGGGCAGCCGGTCCAGCTGCCGGGTGAAGTCACCGACGATGCCCCGCACCCGCAGGCGCGGATACTGGGCGGCGATCTCCTCGGTGGACTGGCGCAGCGCGCTCACCGAGACGTCCAGCGGTACGAAGGTGCCCAGCCCGCCGCGCCGGGTGAAGGCGTCCAGCAGCAGCCGGGTCTTCTCCGACGAGCCGGAGCCCAGCTCGATCAACGTCTTGGCACCGGTCAGCTCGGCGATCTGACCGGCGTGCTCGGCCAGGACGGCCCGCTCGGCCCGGGTCGGGTAGTACTCCGGCAGCCGGGTGATCTCCTCGAACAGATGGCTGCCCCGAGCGTCGTAGAACCACTTCGGTGGCAACCACTTCGGCGTGGCGGTCAGCCCCACCCGTACGTCCTGCCGCAGGCTGCGGACGACGTCCTGCTCCTCCAGGTAGATCTCCAGTGGCTCCGCGCTCATGAGGTGTCCCTTCGGTTGGCGAACGTCCCTGTCCCACCTGCGAAAAACTCCGGCGTCACGCCCCCTGCAGGGTGCGGGTCCGCACCCCGGTGGCGGTCGCGACCACCAGCTGCCCCTCCGGCACCGGCTGCCAGTCGGGGTCGTCGTCGAGAGGTTCCGAGGCCAGCAGCACGGACCGGGCGCTGACGCGCACCGACAGCGCGTGCCCGGCGACGCTGGCCACCGCCGTCCGGCCGTCGGTCAGCAGCAGGTTCAGCCGTGAGCCGGGCGCGGCCGCCTCGACCGCCGCCACGGTGTCGGCGACCGCCCGGGCCGGGTCCTCGCCGGCCCGCAGCCGGTGCCGGACCAACGCCCACAGCAGCGCGGCGTCGGTGGGCGCGTCGAGGGTGAGCAGGTCGCGCACGGGCAGCTCGGCCGCCAGCGATACCAGCGCGTCCGGCCAGCCGCGCACCACCCCGTTGTGGCTGAACAGCCACCGCCCCTCGGCGAACGGCGCGGCGGCGGTCTCCAGCACCGGCATGCCGACGGTGGCGGAGCGGACGGCCGCCAGCACCGCGCCCGAGACAGTGACCGCGGCCAGCTCCGGCAGGGTGGCGTCACCCCAGATCGGCTGTGCGCGGCGGTAGCGGACCGGGTTCCCGTCGTCCGGGTACCAGCCGACGCCGAAGCCGTCCGCGTTGATCGTGCCGCCGCCGCGCATGTCCCGCGGCGCCCAGGACTGCCGCAGCAGCGAGTACGGCGGGTCGTAGAGCAGGCTCCGGAGACTGACCGGTGGACCCAGATACGCCAGGTGCCGACACATCAGGCGGCACGCCCCGTCACCCGTGGACCTCCTCGGTGGTGGCGTCCCGGGCGCAGCGGAAGCCGCTGAAGATCTGCCGCCGGATCGGGTAGTCCCAGTTGCGGAAGGTGCCCCGGCAGGCCGCCTTGTCGGTGCCGAACGAGCCGCCCCGCAGCACCCGGTAGTCGTCGCCGAAGAAGACCTCGGAGTACTCCCGGTACGGGAACGCGGTGAAGCCGGGGTGGCCGCGGAAGTTCGTCGAGGTCCACTCCCAGACGTCGCCGATCAGCTGGTGCACGCCGAGCGGCGAGGCGCCGGCCGGGTACGCGCCCACCGGCGCCGGCCACAGGTGCCGCTGCCCGAGGTTGGCGTGGTCGGTCGTGGGGTTGTCGTCGCCCCACGGGTAGCGGCGCGAGCGGCCGGTGGCCGGGTCCCAGCGGGCCGCCTTCTCCCATTCCGCCTCGGTGGGCAGCCGCTTGCCGGCCCAGGCCGCGTACGCCGCCGCCTCGTGGAAGCAGACGTGCACCACCGGCTCGTCGTCGCGTACCGGCGACCAGCGGCCGAACCGCTGGTACGCCCAGCCGTCGCCGTCCCGCCGCCAGTGCATCGGTGCGGTCAGCCCCGCCTCGGTGCGGTGCCGCCAGCCCGCCTCGCTCCACCAGCGCGGCTGGTCGTAGCCGCCGTCGGCGATGAACTGCCGGTACTGGCCGTTCGTGACCGGGGCGGCGTCGATGACGTACGCGGGCAGCTCGACGGTGTGCGCGGGGCGCTCGTTGTCCAGCGCCCACGGGTCGGTGGAGGTGCCCATGGTGAACGGGCCGGCCGGCACCAGCACCTCGCCGGCCACCCGGGCGCGCGGCTCGGGAGGCGGCGGCGCGTGCAGCACCGGCGGGCCGGACCGCAGCTGGTGGGTGGCCAGCATCGTCTCGTCGTGCTGCTGCTCGTGCTGGACGATCATGCCGAAGGCGAACCCGTCCGCGACCAGTTCGCGGTCGGTGAAGCGGACGCCGTCGAGCAGGTCGTAGACCTTGTCCCGCACCGTCGCCACGTAGGCGCGCGCCTCGGTGGGGGGCAGCAGCGGCAGCTGGGGTCGGTCCTTGCGAGGTTGCTTGAACGCGTCGTACAGGTCGTCGATGTCCCGCCGGACCGGCTCGCGGCCGCCGACGTCCCGGACGATCCAGAGCTCCTCCTGATTGCCGACGTGGGCCAGGTCCCAGACCAGCGGGGACATCAGCGGCGAATGCTGGCGCATCAGGTCGTCGTCGTCCACCGCCTCGGTGAGCAGCGCGGTGCGGGCCCGGGTCCGCTCCAGCTCCTCGGCGATCCGGCTGCGCAGGCCGGTTTCCGTGCCCGGTGGTTCGGTGGTGGTCACCGCTGTCCCCTCTCCGCGGCGGCGCGGCGCCGCCGGATTCCTCGGGTCGTCTCCTCGTGCGTGCCCGCGGGCAGCTCCAGCGCGGGCAGGGCCGTCAGGGCC
>JBARAE010000459.1:0-2092 GCA_049791715.1 Micromonospora sp. | reverse complement strand
CGGGAAGCGGACTCCCCGAGGCGCCGGCGCCACCTCACCCCCCACCACAAGGGGTCGGTAGCCCAGCCGCCCGTCGGCGCGGGGCACAACGGACGACCAGGTCAATGGCGGGTTACCCGGCTCAGCGCCGTTCGAACCACGCAGCTGCGTCAACCGGCAGGACATGTCCGTCGCCCTGCTCGGTGAGGTCGGCGCTGGCGACGATCGGGCGGCCGTAGCCGTCGATCGTGACATCGGCGCCGCTGAGGTTGACCACGCAGGTCAGCTCGGTGTCGCCGGCGCAGCGGCGGAACGCCAGCACGCCGGGTTCGGTCTCCAGCCAGCTGATGCCGCCCGTCGTGCCGGCCAGCGCCGGGTGCTCGTGCCGGATCCGCAGGGCGGTGCGGTACAGCTCCAGCGTGGAGCCCGGCACGCCGGTCTGGGCGGCCACCGAGAGGGCCTGCCAGGTCGCGGGGGCCGGCAGCCAGCTCAGCTCGCTGCCCGCCGGGCTGAAGCCGTACGGGGCCAGCTCGCCGCTCCACGGGATCGGCACCCGGCAGCCGTCCCGGCTCTCACCGGTACGCAGGAACGCCGGGTCCTGGCGCAGCTCGTCGGGGAGGTCCAGCACCTCGGGGAGACCGAGCTCCTCGCCCTGGTAGACGTAGGCGCAGCCGGGCAGGGCGAGCATCATCAGGGCGGCCGCCCGGGCGCGGCGCAGGCCTACCTCACCGTCGCCGTACCGGGTGACGTGCCGCTGCCGGTCGTGGTTGGAGAGCACCCAGGTCGTCGGAGCGCCGACGATGGTCGACTCGGCCAGCGCGGTGTCGATGACCTTGCGGAAAGAGTCGGCCGACCAGGTGGCGTCGAGGAAGTCGAAGCTGAACGCCTGGTGCAGCTCGTCGGGGCCGATGTAGCGGGCGAGCCGCTGCGGGGTCTCCGCCCACGCCTCGGCCACCGCCATCCGGCCACCGGGGTAGCTGTCCAGGATGGGCCGCCAGGCGCGGTAGATGTCGTGCACCTCGTCCTGGTCGAAGTAGGGGAGCCGGCCCTTGCCGAGCAGTTCGGACTGGCGCTGGCCGGTGGTCATCGAGTTGAAGCCGACGTCCGGCAGGCCCTCGGCCTTGATCATGCCGTGCGCGACGTCGATCCGGAATCCGTCCACGCCCCGGTCCAGCCAGAAGCGCAGCACGTCCTCGAACTCGGCGCGCACCTCCGGGTGGCGCCAGTTCAGGTCGGGCTGGGCCGGGTCGAACAGGTGCAGGTACCACTGGCCGTCGTCCACCCGGGTCCAGGCCGGGCCGCCGAAGATGCTCTCCCAGTCGTTGGGGGGCAGCTCGCCCTGCTCACCCTTGCCGTCGGCGAAGAGGTACCGGGCCCGCTCCGGCGAGCCGGGGGCGGCCGCGAGGGCGGCCTGGAACCACGGGTGGGCGCTGGAGGTGTGGTTGGGCACCAGGTCCACGATGATCCGCAGGCCGAGGGCGTGGGCGTCGGTGATCATCGCGTCGAAGTCGGTGAGGCTGCCGAACATCGGGTCGACGTCGCGGTAGTCGGCCACGTCGTAGCCGCCGTCGATCTGCGGCGAGGTGTAGAAGGGGGTCAGCCAGAGGGCGTCCACGCCCAGCTCGCGCAGGTACGGCAGCCGTTCCCGGATGCCCCGCAGGTCACCCACGCCGTCCCCGTTCGCGTCGGCGAAGCTGCGGACGTAGACCTGGTAGACGACCGCGGAGCGCCACCAGTCGTCGTCGGAGGTCAGCGGCGTGGGGTTGGTGGCGGCGGTCATCGGTGACGATCCCCGTTCTCTGGCGCGGGTCGGGCGGCGCTGCGCCCGGGCAGGCGTGGGCGCGGATGTCTGAGCAGAATGCCGCCCCAGCGCTGCAAGAGTCAAGCATTCCTTGCGCAAGAAATGACGGCTCTCACGCTGGGCCAGCGTAGCCCCACGCGACGCACCGTACCAAGATCCGGAAGACGCCCCGCCCTGGAGGGCGATGCGGGCAGGCGGACGGGGCCCGGCGCGACGGGCGCGCGGACGGATGGGGGTCAGGCCGGCACGGCGAGCGCGGGCGGCGTCGGACGCTGCCGAGTGGGCCCGCCGGAGGCCGGCGGGGTGGCGGCC
>JBARAE010000458.1:0-3869 GCA_049791715.1 Micromonospora sp. | reverse complement strand
CCGTCCCCACCCCTGGACGCTGGGAGGAAACATGATCGAGTCACTGCTGGTCGCCAACCGGGGCGAGATCGCCCGCCGGATCATCCGGACCGCCAAGCGGCTCGGCATCCGCGCGATCGCGGTGCACTCGGAGGCCGACGCCGGCCTGCCGTTCGTGACGGAGGCCGACGAGGCGGTCTGCGTCGGTCCGGCCAACCCGGCGCAGAGCTACCGGAACGTCGAGGCGATCCTCGCCGCCGCCAGGTCCACCGGCGCGCAGGCCATTCACCCCGGGTACGGCTTCCTGTCGGAGAACGCCGACTTCGCCCGTACGGTCGAGGCCAGCGGCCTGATCTGGGTCGGGCCCGGCGCGGACGCGATCACCGCGATGGGCGACAAGATCAACGCCCGGAATCTGATGGCGGCGGCCGGGGTGCCGGTCGCGCCGGGCACCACCGACCCGGCGGCCGACCTGGACGCGGCGGTCGCGGCCGCGGCGGAGATCGGCTACCCGGTCATGGTGAAGGCCGCGGCCGGTGGCGGCGGCATGGGCATGGGTGTGGCCACCGACGAGGCCGCGCTGCGCACCGAGTACGACAAGGTCCGCTCGTTCGCCGAGCGGATGTTCGGCGACGGCTCGGTGCTGATCGAGCGGTACTTCCCGCGGGTGCGCCACGTCGAGGTGCAGATCCTCGGCCTGGCCGACGGCCGGGTGGTGGCCCTGGGCGAGCGGGAGTGCTCGGTGCAGCGGCGCAACCAGAAGCTGGTCGAGGAGTCCCCGTCGCCGGCCGTCTCGCCCGAACTGCGGGAGCGGTTCCTGGCCGCGGCGGTGCGGGCCGGCGAGGCGGTCAACTACCGCAACGCCGGGACCGTGGAGTGTCTGCTCGACCCCGGTACGCAGGAGTTCTTCTTCCTGGAGATGAACACCCGCCTCCAGGTCGAGCACCCGGTCACCGAGTACGTCTACGGAGTCGACCTGGTCGAGGAGCAGCTGCGGGTGGCCGCCGGCCTGGCGCCCACCTTCGACCCGGACGCCCTCGCCCCCCGCGGGCACGCCATCGAGCTGCGGATCAACGCCGAGGACCCGAAGCGCTTCCTCCCTGGCCCGGGCGCGATCAGGACGTGGAACGAGCCCACCGGCGAGGGCGTACGGGTCGACTCCGGCTACACCGCCGGCAACACGGTGACCCCGTTCTACGACAGCCTGATGGCCAAGCTGATCGTCAGCGGCAGCGACCGGGCGGAGGTGATCGAGCGGGCGAAGGCGGCGGTGGCCCAGTTCGAGATCGCCGGCCCCAAGTGCAACCTGCCCTTCTTCGCCGAGCTGCTGGAGAACGAGGAGTTCCTCTCCGGCGACTACGACACCGGCATCGTCGCCCGCATGCGCTGACCGGCTCATGTCGATCATGGGGTTGGCTGCACGGGTCGTCCTTTTTGTCGCGGCCAACCTCATGATCGGCACTGCCGCCCGGCGGGGGTGACATGCTGGGGGCACCCCCACAGCACTACGTCACAGTGAGGTGACCCCTTATGACGGAACTGCCGGACTTCGTCTCCATCCGGGAGGTCGGGCCGCGGGACGGGCTCCAGAACGAGGAGCCCATCCCCACCGAGGCGAAGGTGCGACTGCTCGACGCCCTCTCCCGCACCGGCGTGCAGCGGATCGAGGCCGTGTCGTTCGTGCACCCGAAGGCGATCCCGCAGATGGCCGACGCGGACGAGGTGTGGCAGCGGGCCACGAAGGCGGACGGCGTGCGGTACTCGGCCCTGGTGCCGAACACCCGCGGTGCCCAGCGGGCGCTGGCCGCCGGCTTCACCGACATCGAGGTGGTGGTCTCGGCCAGCGACACCCACAACCGCCGCAACGTCAACCGGTCGACGGACGAGTCCCTCGACGACATCGCCGAGCTGATCGACCTGCTGCACGGCGCGGGCGCCCGGGCCGAGGTGATCGTGGCGACCAGCTTCGGCTGCCCGTACGAGGGGGACGTCGACCCGCAGCGGGTGGCCGGCATCGTCGACCGGGTGGTCCGCGACGGCGCCGACCGGGTGGCGTTCGGTGACACCACCGGCATGGGCACGCCCCGCCGGGTCCGCGAGCTGATCACCGCCGTACGCGACCGCAACGCCCACGTCCCGGTGCTGCTGCACTTCCACAACACCCGGGGTACCGCCCTGGCGAACCTGCTGACCGCCATGGAGCTCGGGATCACCGAGTTCGACGCCAGCGTCGGCGGCCTCGGCGGCTGCCCGTACGCCCCGGGGGCCAGCGGCAACCTGGCCACCGAGGAGGCCGTGCACATGCTGCACGACATGGGCATCGACACCGGCATCGACCTGGACGCCCTGATCGAGGCGGCCGAGCTCGCCGAGGAGCTGGTCGGCAAGAAGCTCCCCTCCGGCGTCCTGCGCGCCGGCCCCCGCACCCGCCTCACCCCCCTCCCCGCCTGACCCACCCGCCAGACCCCCGCCCCACCCCGTCGAGTTGATCAAGAGGTTTGCGTCCGGAATCCCGCCCGGGGAGGACGCAAACCTCTTGATCACCGTGCCCGGGATCGCTGCCGGGGCGGCGGGTCGCCGGGGTGGTTGCCGATGCGCTAACCTAACGATCGTTCAGGTCAGTCGGTCCGCTCACGAGGTGGCCGGCGCGGGTGGCGGCAATAGGGAGTCGGCGTGACGCTCGACGGTGAGGCACTGGAGCAGCTGCGCAAGCGCGCCCGGGCCGGCGGTGCGGACAAGTACCACGCGGCGAACGCCGCGAAGGGCAAGCTGTTCGCCCGCGAGCGGGTCGCGCTCCTGGTCGACGAGGGCTCCTTCGTCGAGGACGGCCTCTACGCCAACGCCATGGCCGAGGGCCTGCCCGCCGACGGCGTGGTCACCGGCACCGCCACCATCGACGGCCGCCAGGTCTGCCTGATGGCGAACGACTCCACGGTAAAGGCCGGCAGCTGGGGCGCTCGTACCGTCGAGAAGATCATCCGGATCATCGAGCGGGCGTACGCGACCGGTGTGCCGATGGTCTACCTGGTCGACTCGGCCGGCGCCCGGATCACCGATCAGGTCGAGCTCTTCCCCGGCCGGCGAGGCGCCGGCAAGATCTTCTGGAACCAGGTCCGCGCCTCGGGTTCCATCCCGCAGGTCTGCGCGCTGTTCGGGCCGAGCGCCGCGGGTGGCGCGTACATCCCGGCGTTCTGCGACGTGGTGGCCATGGTCGACGGCAACGCCAGCATGTACCTCGGCTCCGACCGGATGGTCGAGATGGTCACCGGCGAGAAGACCACGCTGGAGGCGATGGGCGGGGCGAAAATGCACTGCGCCGAGTCCGGCGTCGGGCACTTCCTCTGCAAGACCGAGGCCGACGCGCTCGACGTGGTCCGGCGCTACCTGTCGTACCTGCCGGCGAACTGGACGCAGCAGCCGCCGGCCGCCGAGGCCGTCGAGGCCTCCGACAAGGTCGACCTGGCCGCGCTGGTCCCGGCCAGCGAGCGGCAGGCGTTCGACATGCGCCGGTACGTCAAGGGCCTGCTCGACGACGGCTCCTTCTTCGAGATCCAGGCGCTCTGGGCCAAGGAGCTGACCATCGGCTTCGGCCGGCTCAACGGCGAGGTCGTCGGCGTGGTCGGCAACAACTCGATGTTCAAGGGCGGCGTGCTCTTCGTCGACTCGGCCGACAAGGCGACCCGGTTCGTGCAGCTCTGCGACGCGTTCAACGTGCCGCTGCTCTTCCTCAGCGACGTGCCCGGCTTCATGGTGGGCAGTGCGGTGGAGAAGCAGGGCATCATCCGGCACGGCGCAAAGATGATCAGCGCGATCGCGGAGGCCACCGTGCCGAAGGTCTGCGTGGTGGTACGCAAGGCGTACGGCGCCGGCCTGTACGCGATGGCCGGCCC
>JBARAE010000457.1:0-4923 GCA_049791715.1 Micromonospora sp. | reverse complement strand
CGGCCACCAGGCCGAACATGCCGACCGCGAGGGTCTTCGACTCGGTGTTGGTGAGGAACACGTTGGCGATCATGAACTCGTTGATCGTGCCGATGAACGACAGCAGCGCGGTCACCGCCAGGATCGGAGCCACCAGCGGCAGCATGATCCGGAAGAAGACCTGGGCGTGCGTGGCGCCGTCCATGGTGGCCGACTCGTCCAGCTCCCGCGGCAGGGTGTCGAAGAAGCCCTTCATCAGCCAGGTGTTCACGCCCAGCGCACCACCCATGTAGAGCAGGAACAGGCCCCACGGGGTGTTGAAGCCGATCATCGGCCACAGGTCGGTGACCGTGGTGAAGATCAGGAAGATCGCCACGATCGCCAGGAACTGCGGGAACATCTGGATCAGCAGCAGCGTGAGCAGGCCGATCCGGCGGCCGGCGAAACGCATCCGGGAGAACGCGTATGCCGCGAGCGAGGACAGGAAGATCGACACGAAGCTGGCCGCACCGGCGATGAGGAGCGAGTTGAGGAACCAGTGCGCGAACGCGGTCCGGTCGAACAGGTTGGTGAAGTTCTCGAGCGACGCCCCGGTCGGCAGCAGTTCGGTCGAGGAGAGGGTGCCGAGCGGGTTGAGCGCCGCCGAGAGCACGAACAGGATCGGGAAGAGGCTGAACACGACGGCCAGCACCCCGACGAGGTGCCGCCAGCCCACCTGGACGAACCAGCGGTTCTTCGACTTCCCCTTTGCGTTGCGGTTGGCGACGGGGGCCTCCGCGTAGGTCGTCATGAGTACACCTCCTCCTGCTTGCGGGTACGCCGGAAGCTGATCGCCGACACCGTCGCCACGATCGCGAAGATGAAGATCGACACCGCGGCCGCCATGCCGAACTCCGCGCCCTGGGCACCGAAGGCCAGCCGGTAGGTGTAGGTGATGAGCAGGTCGGTGGCGCCGTTGGTCGGGTTGTCCGCCGGGAACGGTCCGCCCTCGGTGGTCAGCCAGATCGCGTTGATGTTGTTGAAGTTGTACGCGAACGACGCGATCAGCAGCGGCGACAGCGCGACCAGCAGCAGCGGCAGGGTGACCGCCTTGAACGACTGCCAGGGGGACGCGCCGTCGACCGAGGTGGCCTCGGTCAGCTCGCGCGGGATAGCCTGGAGCGCGCCGGTGGCCACCAGGAACATGTACGGGTAGCCGAGCCAGAGCTGCACCAGCAGCACCGCGATCCGGGCCGTCCAGGCCCCGCCGAACCAGTCGACTCCGACCCCGAACAGGTTGTTGATCAGGCCGAAGTCGGTGTTGAACATGTCCCGCCAGACCAGCAGCATCGCGAACGACGGCATGGCGTACGGGAGGATCAGCAGCACCCGGTAGAGGTTGGTGCCGCGCATCCGGGGCGAGTGCAGAGCGAGCGCAATGACCATGCCGAGCAGGAAGGTCAGCCCGGTGGAGCCGATCGCGAAGGCGAAGTTCCAGATCAGCGTGCCGAAGAACGGGCCGGAGATGTTCGGGTCGGTCAGCACCCGGCTGAAGTTCTTCAGGCCGACGTTGACCTTCCAGCCCTGGGTGAGCCGCTCGCCGTCGGCGGCCACGAAGGCGCCGTTCGTCTCGTCGGCCGTCCAGGTCTTGCCGGTCTCGCTGTCCTTGATGCAGTCGCAGCCGGCGTCGTACGCCCGGATGGCCTTGCCCTCGTAGGCGCGGGACAGGCCGTTGGACCGGATCGCGCCGCCGGAGGTCGGCACCACCAGGTCGGTGATCTCCTTGCTCCGGACGCCGGCCTGACCGAAGTTGAGCACCGTGTAGCCGTCGGCGGCGGTGACCTTGCCGGTCGGGCTGACGGTGACCTCGCCGGCATCGAGCTTGCGCAGCCCGCCCGCGTCACCGGCGGAGACCTCGCCACTCTTCGGGTCGGTCAACAGGAAGACCAGCGGACCGGAGGCCGGGTCGCCCTTGGTGGCGATGGAGAGGGAGTACTCGGTGGAGCCGGGGACCTGCTTCACCGAGGAGCTCTGAATGGCGACGATCGCGTCGTCCTTGCTGCCGCGGTGGCCGTCGCCGAAGTTCGTGAAGGCGGTGCTCGCGGTGTAGAGCACCGGGAAGACCTGGAAGGCGATCAGGAAGAGCGTGCCCGGCACCAGGTACTTCGCCGGGATGTGCCGGCGGGTGAGGTAGAGGTAGAACAGGCCGGCGGTGGTGACCGCCAGGATGGCCAGTCCGACCCACATCCTGGCCTCGATGAGCGGGAAGGCCGCCCAGATCGCGATCCCGGCCACCAGGCCGAGCAGGATCACCTTGACGACGAGGCCGGTCGCGGTGATCGGCGCGTGGTTCCGCGCGTTACGGGATTTGCGCGGGAGCCCGGAGCGAACGGGCCCCCGGCCCGGGGCCTGCATGGCAGACCCCGGGCCGGACAGCGACGTGCTCATTACTTGATCTGACCCGCGATGGTCTTACCCGCGGCGGTGATCGTCTTGGCCGGGTCGGCGCCACCGATGACGGCGGCCTCCGCCTTGCCGAACGGGTCCCAGATCGCGGCCATGGCCGGGATCGCCGGGAGCACCTGGCCGTTCTTACCGGCCTCGGAGAACTTGGCCAGGTCCGGGTCCTCGCCCTTGACCTGGTCGAAGGCGGCGGTCAGCGCCGGCGGGCGCGGCTCGGCCTTGTACAGCGCGACGGCCAGCTCGGGCTTGGTCACGTAGTTGGTGACGAACTCCTGGGCCAGGGCCTTGTTCTTGCCCTTGGCGGCGACGTAGAACGCCTGGACGCCCACGAACGGCTGGGCCTCCTTGCCACCGGCGAAGCCGGGGACCGGGGAGATGTCGTACTTGATGTTGGCCTTCTTGGCGTCGGCGATGGCCCACGGGCCGGACACCAGGAAGGCGCACTTCTTGCCGGTGAAGGTGGCGATCGAGTTCTCGCCGGTGAGGGAGCGCTTCAGCGCACCGTCGCCCTTCTCACCGAGCTTCGCGATCTTCTGGAAGGCCGCGATCGACTCCGGCTTGCCCACGCCCAGGTCCTTCGGGTCGTAGTCGCCGTTGGCCGTGGTGCCGAAGAGGTATCCGCCGGCGGAGGTGTACAGCGGGTAGATGTGGTACGCGTCGCCGTTCTGGCCGGACTGCAGGCAGAGGATCTCGCTGGCCTTCTTCTGGGCCTTGAGCTTCTTGCCGGTGGCGACCAGGTCCTCGATCGTCTTGGGCGCCTCGGGGGCCAGCTCGGTGTTCCGGATCAGGGCGACGTTCTCGGTCGCGTAGGGAACGCCGTAGAGCTGGCCGTTGAAGGTCACCGCCTTGATCGCGGTCTCGTTGAAGCCGCTCTTCTGCTCGGCGGCGAGCTGGACCGGGTCGATGGCGCCGTTCTGGACCAGGTTGCCGATCCAGTCGTGCGCGCCGACCACGACGTCCGGGCCGCTGCCCTGCTGGGAGGCGGTGACGAAGTTGGTCTGCAGGTCCTTGGAGACGGCCTGCACCTCGACGGTGACGCCGTTCTCCTTGCCGAAGGCCTCGGCGAAGGGCTTCAGGGCGGCGGTCCGCTTGTCGTCGGCCCAGATGACCAGCTTGCCGCCGGTGGCCTTGGCGGATTCCTTGGCGGCCGGCTTGTCGCTGCCGCTGTCACTGCCGCCGCAGCCGGAGGCGGCGAGCGCCAGGCCGAGGACAGCGACCACACCCGCGGTACGGATGCGCATCGGTACTCCTGTCGTCATGGCGGCCCGCCGGGGGAAGGGCGGCCCGCCAGTGGAAACCCTGAAATTTCTTGCTGACCGGCGCGGGGGATGCTGCGCCGCTGCTCTCGCGTGTTGCGGGGACGTTAGCAAGACGTTGCAGGGAATGGAAGGGCTTGCAGGAGTGTACGCAAGAACTTGCTCGTGAGCTAAAGTGCCGCCATGCGCGCTCGACTGTCCGACATCGCCCAACAGGCCGAAGTCAGCGAGGCCACGGTGTCGCGGGTGCTCAACGACCGCCCCGGAGTGGCCCCGGAGACCCGGCAGGCCGTCCTGACCGCCCTCGATGTGCTCGGCTACGAGCGCCCCGCCCGGCTGCGCAAGCGCAGCGCCGGGCTGGTCGGCCTGGTCGTCCCGGAACTCGACAACCCGATCTTCCCGGCCTTCGCCCAGGTCATCGAGTCGACGCTGGCGCAGAGCGGGTTCACCCCGGTGCTCTGCACCCAGACTCCCGGCGGGGTCACCGAGGACGAGTACGTGGAGATGCTGCTCGACCGGCAGGTCTCCGGGATCGTCTTCGTCTCCGGCCTGCACGCCGACACCGCCGCCAACCACGACCGGTACCGGGCGCTGATCGCCCGACCGCTGCCGATCGTGATGATCAACGGGTACGCGCCCGGCATCGCCGCGCCCTTCGTCTCCTGTGACGACCGGGAGGCCACCGAGCTGGCGATCGCGCACCTGGTCGCGCTCGGCCACCGGCGGATCGGCCTGATCACCGGCCCGGACCGCTTCGTGCCGGTGCAGCGCCGGGTGGCCGGCTTCCGGACCGCCATGGCGCGTCTGGTCGGCGCGACCGAGGCGGAGGTCGACGAGCTGGCCGAGCTCTCCCTCTTCGGCGTCGAGGGCGGCGAGGCCGCCGCCGGACGCCTGATCGAGCGCGGCGTCACCGGCATCGTCTGCGGCTCGGACCTGATGGCGCTCGGCGCGATCCGGGCCGCCCGGCAGCGCGGCCTGTCGGTCCCCCAGGACATCTCCGTGGTCGGGTACGACGACTCCCCGCTCATGGCCTTCACCGACCCCCCGCTGACCACCATGCGCCAGCCCGTGGCGGCGATGGCGGTGGCCGCGGTGCGGGCCCTGGTGGACGAGATCAACGGGCACGCCGCACCGCATTCGGAGTACCTGTTCCGGCCGGAGCTGGTGGTGCGCGGCTCGACCGCGGTCGCCCCGCAGGCCGCCACCCCGCCGCCCTCCGGCAGGCCCACTCGGCAGCGTCCGACGC
>JBARAE010000456.1:0-1899 GCA_049791715.1 Micromonospora sp. | reverse complement strand
TTCATCTCGACCTCGGTGGCCGCGCCGACCTTGATCACGGCGACCCCACCCGAGAGCTTGGCCAACCGCTCGGCCAGCTTCTCCCGGTCCCAGTCGGAGTCCGACGCCTCGATCTCCTTGCGGATCTGGGCGACCCGCTCGGCGATCTCGTTGGCCCGGCCGCCACCGTCCACGATCGTGGTGTTGGCGTTGTCGACGACCACCCGGCGGGCGGTGCCGAGCACCTCCAGGCCGACGCCGTCCAGCTTGTAGCCCAGCTCCGGGGCGACCACCTCGCCGCCGGTGAGCAGCGCGATGTCCTGGAGCATGGCCTTGCGCCGGTCGCCGAATCCGGGGGCCTTGACCGCGACCACCTTGAAGGTCTTGCGGATCGCGTTGACCACCAGGGTGGCCAGCGCCTGACCCTCCACGTCCTCGGCGATGATCAGCAGCGGCTTGCTGGTCTGGAGAACCTTCTCCAGCAGCGGCAGCAGCTCCTCGACCGAGGAGATCTTCTGGGTGGTGATGAGGACGTAGGTGTCCTCCAGCACCGCCTCCTGCGCCTCCGCGTCGGTGACGAAGTGCGGTGAGATGAAGCCCTTGTCGAACTGCAGGCCCTCGGTGACCTCCAGCTCGGTGGCGAGCGTGGAGCCCTCCTCGACGGTGATCACACCGTCCTGGCCGACCTTCTCCATCGCCTCGCCGATCAGGTCGCCG
This sequence comes from Micromonospora sp., assembly GCA_049791715.1. Lineage (GTDB taxonomy): Bacteria > Actinomycetota > Actinomycetes > Mycobacteriales > Micromonosporaceae > Micromonospora. Next base: position 1,203 of record JBARAE010000456.1, on the reverse strand, counting down.
ATGCTGGCGTCCTGGGCGGAGATAGTGGCGACGTGCGACACCGACTCCTTGCCGGTGACCGCGGCGGCCTTGTCCAGCAGGGCCTTGGAGACGGCCTCGACGGCCGCGTCCATGCCCCGCTTGAGCCCGGTCGGGTTGGCGCCGGCGGCCACGTTGCGCAGGCCCTCGCGGACCATCGCCTGGGCCAGCACGGTCGCGGTGGTGGTGCCGTCACCAGCGATGTCGTTGGTCTTGGTGGCCACCTCCTTGACCAGCTGGGCGCCCAGGTTCTCGTACGGGTTGGAGAGCTCGATCTCCTTGGCGATGGTGACGCCGTCGTTGGTGATCGTCGGAGGGCCGAACTTCTTGTCCAGCACCACGTTGCGCCCGCGCGGACCGAGCGTGACCTTGACCGCGTCGGCGAGCGCGTTGACGCCGTGCTCGAGCAGGTGGCGGGCGTCGTCCGAGAAGCTCAGGATCTTCGCCATGTATGTCCCTTCCACGTACCAACGCCCCGGAACCCCGTGTCGGGGTCCGGGGCGTTGCGCACTGTCAGTTGGTCACTTCTCGATGACGGCGAGGACGTCGCGGGCGGAGAGCACCAGGTACTCCTCGCCGGCGTACTTGACCTCGGTGCCCCCGTACTTCGAGTAGATGACCGTGTCGCCGACCTGGACGTCAACCGGGATCCGGTTGCCCTTGTCGTCGACGCGGCCCGGGCCGACAGCGAGGACGGTGCCCTCCTGCGGCTTCTCCTTGGCGGTGTCGGGGATCACGATGCCCGACGCCGTGGTCGTCTCAGCCTCGTTCGCCTGGACCAGAATCCGGTCCTCGAGCGGCTTGATCGCAACCTTGGTCGCGGTAGTCACGGGCATACCCTCCTGGGGTACTTAGTTCGTACCGCCGGGCCCAGCCCGGCAGTCAATCTGCCTCATGCCACCGGGCGGTTCCGTCGTCGCGGGTGCCGGTCCGCCTGGCGCCCAGCCCGCCGGCTCGGAAGCCGGCACGCTGGCACCCTCGGATCGAGAGTGCTAACGGAAGATTATGCCGGGGGCTAGCACTCCGTCAAGGAGAGTGCCAATCAAGCACTCCACCGTGTCGCCTCGCCTAGTGTCGTCCCGTGCGCCCGGATCAGCTCGCCCAGCTCCGTACCCCGGAAGGGGAGGCGGCACTCGCGGCCGCCGCCGGGTTGGCCGGCGGGGATCCGCTGGCGGCGGCGCAGAC
>JBARAE010000455.1:0-1800 GCA_049791715.1 Micromonospora sp. | reverse complement strand
GTGCACCGCGATCGCGCGGATGCCGAGCCGCTTGGCGGTCCGGATGATCCGGCGGGCGATCTCGCCCCGGTTGGCGACCAGCAGTGACTCGATCATGTTTCCTCCCAGCGTCCAGGGGTGGGGACGGGTGCTAGGGAACCACGAGCCGCAGGTTACTCACGAGTCGGCCGGGGTGGCACTCCCAGCGAGCGCACCCGCGGATGTGCGGGTCAGGCCGGGTCCGTGGGGGCGAGGAGGGCGGCGAGTGTCGCCCCGCGGAGCAGCTCGGCGCGGCGGCGCCGGTCCACCTCGCCGCCGAGGAACGGGGTGGAGTTCATCAGGCCGAACGCCGCGTGCGCGAGCACCCGTGCCTCGCCGTCCGGGAGCCCCGGATGCAACGCGGTCAGCACGGTCACCCACTCCTCGACGTAGAGCCGCTGCAGCCGGCGGATCCGGCGGCGCGGCTCGTCCGGGAGCCGGTCCAGCTCGTGCAGGTGCAGGGCGATCACCGCCGGGTTGGCCAGCGCGAAGTCGACGTGGAAGTCGATCAGCGACTCCAGCGTCCCGCGCGGGTCGTCCGGGTGGTTGGCGGCCCGCTCCCGCCCGCCGTCGAGCAGCCCCTCGCTGACCGGGATCAGCGCGGCGACCAGCATCGCCTCCTTGCCGGCGAAGTGGTGGTAGAGGGCCGGACCGGTCACCCCGGCGGCGGCGCCGATGTCGTCCATCGACACGCCGTGGTAGCCCCGCGCGGCGAAGAGGCCGACCGCGATCTCCAGGATCTCGTCCCGCCGGGACCGGCGTCGGCCCGCACCCGTCGCGCTGTTCGCCGCGCCCCGCGCCTGCTGTTCCACCGCCACCGGGCAAGCCTAGACCGCGGGCGGAACGAGGTGGCGGCTCGGTTACCCGTCGGTCGCCTCACCGCGCTTGACCCTCGACCCGGTTCAGGCCGCAGGGTCCGTCGGCATGACCGCTCCCGTACTCGGCCGCGACTACCGCCTGCTCTGGTCCGCCGCCGTCTCGTCCCGGTTCGGCGACGCCCTGCGTACGCCCGCCCTGGCGCTGCTGGCCGCCACGCTGACCCGCGACCCGCGGGCGATCGCCGCGGTGACCGTCGCCGGTCAACTCCCGCCGCTGCTGCTCGGCCTGCTCGGCGGCGCGTACGCCGACCGGTGGGACCGTCGCCGCACCATGGCGGCCGTGGACGGGCTGCGGGCCGGCGTGGTGGCCACCCTGGCGGGGCTGGTCGCCACCGGCCGGGCCGGGCTGGCGACGGTGGCGGTGGCCGCCCTTGTGCTCGCCGCCCTCGGCACCGTCTTCGACGCGGCCTCCTTCGCCCTGCTCCCCGCGCTGGTCGCCCCGGCCGCACTGCCCACCGCCAACGGCCGCATCCAGGCCGGAACCGCGGTCGCCGGCGGGTTCCTCGGCGCTCCCCTCGCCAGCGTCCTCTTCGCGATCTCCACCGCCCTCCCCTTCACCGTCGATGCCCTCACCTTCGCGGCCGCCGCCCTCCTCGTCCTCGCCCTCCGCCCCACCCGAGTTCCGCGATCGTGCACCTGCCGCCCGGACAAAGCCCCCCGAACAGCACCTGCCGGCGGCCACACCTGCACGATCGGCGGGGGAAGCGGCGGCGTGTGGCAGGAGGCCTGGGAGGGGGTGCGGTGGGTTCGCCGGGACCGGGTGTTGTGGGGGGTCACCGTGCTGAGCGCGGGATCGAACCTGGCGATCAGCGGGCTGATGGCGGTCCTGGTCCTGTACGCGCTGGAGGTGCTGCGGGTGCCGGCGGCCGGGTACGGGCTCTTCGCGGCCGGCGCGGTGCTCGGT
>JBARAE010000454.1:0-3663 GCA_049791715.1 Micromonospora sp. | reverse complement strand
GCGGCGCGGGCTCGTGGAACTCCGGCCGGCCCGCCCGTTCGGCGTCGGCCGCCTCGGCGTCCGCGGTCGCGTCCCGGTCCTCCCGCAGGTCGTACGGGCGGGTCTCGTCCAGGGCGGCGTCGTCGCGCCGGTCATCGGCGCCTTCCCCGATCACCGCCGGGTCCTCGAAGCTGCCCCGGTCGTCCAGCGCGTCCTCCGGCACGTCGGTCCGGCCGGCCGGGTCCTGCCCGGTCCCGTCCCGCTCGGCATCGCCCGGGGGCGGCACCGGTACCGGCGCGGACCGGACCGCCTCCGGGTGCTCGTTCCTGACCTGCTGCTCTTCCTGGCGCATCGCGGCGGCCTCCTCAGCGGCTCGTGACGTCGTCATGCGGGTGGTCGGGGTGGCGCTGCTCCGGCGTCGGCGTGTGCCCCACCGGGTCCTCGCCGAGCAGATCGGCGAAAAGCGCCCGGTAGTGGACCAACGCCTGGCGGAGCTCCTCGGTGGTGGCCTCGCCGCGCTCGTTGCGCAGCCGGATCTCGTGGGCGTCCCGGTAGTGGGTCAGGGTGCGGGCGTGCTCGACGGAGAGATGGGCGATCTGCTCGGAGAAGTCCCCGGTGGGGTACCCGCGCTCGGCGATCAGCCGGCTGACCAGCTCGTCGGCGTCGCCGACGGTCTCGGCCGGGGAGTCGACGAACCGGACCTGGAGTTCCTCCCAGGCGGCGGCGTAGCGGGCCCGTGACTCGGGGGCGAGCGGGGTGAGTTCCAGCTCAGCGTGCCGGCGTTCCCGCTCCCGCAGCTCCCGCTCGGCCGCGGTGCGGCTGTCCTGCTCGGCGACGGCCCGGTCGTACTCCGGCCCGAAGCGCTGCTTGAGGGCGCGGCGGCGGCTCGCCACCAGAGCGACCGCGGCCAGCGCCGCGAGCACCAACACGACGATGACTATGACGACTACCTGTGTGGGCGACATGGCTCCTCCTTCGCCGGTGGTATTCCCTCCCTCCACTGATCGCCAATCCCGATCCGGGGCACTTTCCTTGCCCATTCCGAACCTGAAACCTCGACCGCCCATGGCGAGGCCCACACGGGAGGGCCCATCGCCAGAACTTGGCTCATTCCAGAAAAGGCGCTCGGGAGCGGTTCCGTACCTGCCCACCCAGCGTTGCCCGGTCGGGCCGACCTACCCCAGCTGTCGACTGCGGGAGAACATGCCGGTCAGCACCCGGCAGGGCGGCGGCCAGACGGCGTACGGGGTGGACGACCGGGGTGCCGGCCCGCACATCACCGTCGAGCTGTCCTCCGTGGCCGGACTGGCCGAGGCCGACGAGTCCTACCGGGAGTCCATCCGTGCCCGCGAGCACGAGCGCCCCCACCGGTCCCTCCGGCGCGGCGCTCGGCCCGTTGGTCGTCCACAGCGGAACGTCTCGGACGGTAATGACCGGCGAGACGGCCGGTAGTGCATCCGTCTGGGATTACGTATCCTGCCCAAGGTGCCCGAGCCGGGGCCCGGCGCCGTCGCCGGGACACGCCCGGCCGGCGCGAGCGCCACCCCTGCGACACCTTCCGGGCGAGGTCTGATGAACACCCGCGACTGGCCGATCCGCGCCAAGCTGACCGCGCTGGTCATCGGTCCGGTGACGGCGCTGCTGGCCCTCTGGATCTTCGCCACCACGCTCACCTTCGGTCCCGCCCTGGACCTGCTCGCCGCGCGCACCCTTCTCTACGACCTCGGCCGTCCCGGTGAGACGGTCGTCGCCGAGCTGCAACGGGAACGCAAACTCTCGGTGGTCCAGCTCGCCAGTGACGCCGAGCTGCCGGCCCTGGCCGAGCAGCGGCTGCGTACCGACCGGGCGGTCGCCGAGCTGCGCCGCCGGGTCGACGGCGACGAGCTGCGCGACGCTGCCACCGACCTGCTCGACACCCGTCTCGACCAGCTCGTGGCCGCGTTGGAGGCGCTGCCCACCGGCCGCGACTTCATCGACCGGCGGCAGGTGGACCGGGCCGGCGCGCTCGGGCTCTACAACGGAATGGTCTCCTCGGCCTTCCAGGCGTTCTCCGCGATGGCCACGCTGCCCGACACGGAGCTCAACCGGGAGGCGCTCGCGCTCACCGCGCTCGGCCGCTCCCGGGAACTGCTCGGCCAGACCGACGCGCTGCTCGCCGGCGCGCTGGTCACCGGCCGGTTCGCCGAGGGCGAGCACGACCAGTTGGTACAGACGATCAACAACCAGCGGTTCCTGGCCGAGACGGCGGTGGCCGACCTGCCGGAGGCGGATCGCACCGCCTACCAGCGACTGACCGAGGGGCAGGACTTCGTCCGGCTCCGCGGCCTGCAGGACGCCCTGGTCCGGGCCGACGGCCTGCCGCCCCAACTCGACGTGGGCACCTGGGACGCCAGCCAGGCGGCCGTGCAGCAGGGGCTGCGGGACTTCGAGCTGAGCCAGGCCGACGGGCTGGCCGAACGCTCCGTGCCGATGGCGGTCGGCATCCTCCTCCGGCTCGGCGCCGTCGGGGTGCTCGGCCTGATCGCCATCGTGGTGAGCGTCCTGGTGGCGCTGCGGGTCGGCCGGTCGCTGGCCCGCCGGTTGACCGGCGTCCGCACCGCCGCGCTGGAGGTGGCCGAGCAGCGGCTGCCGGACGTGGTCGCACGGCTGCGCCGCGGCGAGGAGGTCGACGTCGCCCGGGAGGCGCCCGAGCTCGACCACGCCGGCGACGAGATCGGCCAGGTGGGGCGGGCCTTCAACGAGGTGCGGCGTACCGCCGTCCAGGCCGCGGTCGACGAGGTCACCCTGCGCCGCGGCCTCAACGAGGTCTTCCTCAACATCGCCCGGCGTAGCCAGGGCCTGGTGCACCGGCAGTTGGCGCTGCTGGACCGGCTGGAGCGGCACGCCGAGGACCCGGACGAGCTCGCCGGCCTCTTCCAGGTCGACCACCTGGCCACCCGGCTCCGGCGGCACGCCGAGGACCTGGTCATCCTCGCCGGTGCCGCGCCCGGCCGGGGCTGGCGGAACCCGGTCGCCGCGGTCGACGTGATCCGCGGCGCGATCTCCGAGGTGGAGGCGTACGACCGGGTCGACGTCGGGGAGGTGCAGCCGGCCGGGGTACTGGGGCGGGGCGTCGGCGACGTGATCCACCTGCTTGCCGAGCTGATCGAGAACGCCACCGTCTTCTCCCCGCCCGGCACCCGGGTGGACGTCTCCGGTCAGGCCGTGCCGAACGGCTACGCCATCGAGATCACCGACCGGGGACTCGGCATGTCGCCGCAGGCGGTCGCGGACGCCAACCGCCGGCTGTCGGACCCGCCCGAGTTCGACCCGGCCGACAGCGCCCGCCTCGGGCTGTTCGTGGTGGCACGGCTCGCGGAACGGCACGGCGTACGCGTCCAGCTGCGGCGGGCGACCCCCACCGGGATCACCGCCGTGGTGCTCATCCCGGCCGACCTGGTCACCGAGGAGCCGACGGTGGGCCCGACCGGTCCGGACGCCGGGGCGGCGACGGTGGACGCCCGCCGGGTGGCCAAGGTGACCCGGCTCAGCACGCTGCCCCGGCCACGGGCCGCCCGGCCCGCCCGGGAACGCCCCGACTCGGCGACCCCGGTGCTGCCGTTCGCCGCCGGCCGTAAAGCCTCCGTCGAGGCGGCCCCGGACGGCGACGGCCTGCCCCGCCGGGTCCGCCGGCGTGGGCCCGCC
>JBARAE010000453.1:0-2070 GCA_049791715.1 Micromonospora sp. | reverse complement strand
GCACCGACGTGCGCGCTGGCCCCGCCGCCGGCCAGGTACGGCGGGGCGGCGTCCAGCCAGTCGGACCGCCCGACGAGCACCCCGGCACCGAACGGCGCGTACAGCTTGTGGCCGGAGAGCGCCAGGTAGTCCACGTCCAGCGCGGCCAGGTCCACCGGCGCGTGCGGGGCGAGCTGGGCCGCGTCCACCAGGATCCGGGCGGCGTACCGGTGGGCGACCCGGGCCAGCTCGGCCACCGGCCAGCGTTCGCCGGTCACGTTGCTGGCCCCGGTCACCGCGACCAGCACCGGCAGGCCCGGGCGGGCGTCCCGGCGCAGCTCGGCGAGGGCGGCGTCCAACCCGCGTACCGCGCCGGCGGGGCTGTCCGGCACCGGCAGCCGGACCGAGCCGCGCGGCCAGGGGAGCAGGTTGGCGTGGTGCTCTCCGGCGAAGGTGACCACCGTGGTGCCGGCGGGCAGGGCCCGGGCCAGCAGGTTCAGCGCGTCCGTGGTGTTCCGGGTGACGATCACGTGATCGTCGGGGCGGGCGCCGACGAAGTCGCCGATCGTCTGCCGCGCCCGCTCGTAGGCCAGGGTGCAGCGGCGCGACAGCGCACCGGCGCCGCGGTGCACGCTCGCGTACCAGGGCAGCAGCTCGGCTACCGCGTCGGCGGCGGCCCGCGCGCACGGCGCGCTGGCGGCGTAGTCGAGGTTGATCTGTCCCGGTACGCCGAGCACGCCGAGCGGGTCGGGTCGGACGGGCGGGGTCGGGGCCGAGATGGCGGGCAGCGAGGGTGCGAGGGTGGCGGTCATGCCGGTTGCCTCCGGGTCCAGGGACCCCGGGGTGGGCACCGGGACGGGGTCCGCGCTTGCCCAGCACGCGGTTCGGGCTGGGCCCGGTCATCACCCGGGGCACCCCACCGCGAACTCGACGAGGGTTGCCGGCCAGCAAGCCGGGGCTTGACGCTGGCGCTCGTGACCTTCCCGGCAGCATAGCGGCCCGCGATGCGGCCGGACCAGTGGACCGCGGATGACTACGCTGACCGCATGGCCGACACCCCGCCCGGCGGAGACGTGCCCCCGCCGACCGCGCCCGCCGTCCCGCCACCGGGTGCGGTGACCGCCCGGATGCCGCTGCGGCGACTGGGCTGGCGGCGGTTCCTGGCACTCGCGGCGGTCGTCCTGGTGATCGCCGCCGGCGCGGTTTTCATGCTCTACACGCTCGGCTCCAACCTCGGGGCGCAGGCCCTGCTGGTCGGCGTCGTGGCGGCGATCCTGCCGGTGCCGGTGCTGGTCTCCTGCTTCCTCTGGCTGGACCGGTACGAGCCGGAGCCGCTGAAGTATCTGATCTTCTGCTTCGCCTGGGGCGCGTTCGTCTCCACGGCGATCTCCCTGAACGTCAACGAGGGCGCCGCGCGGCTGTTCAAGGGCTGGGGGTTGCCCTCGGCGCTGGTCGCGGTGCTGGTCGCCCCGTTCATCGAGGAGCTGACCAAGGCGCTCGGGCCGATCCTGCTGCTCATCTTCCGCCGGCGGGAGTTCTCCGGGGTCACCGACGCCCTGGTCTACTGCGGGCTCTCCGCGGTCGGGTTCGCGATGGTGGAGAACATCCTCTACCTGGGCGGCTACGGCTACCGCACGGGAGTCGAGGAGTACGGCCCGGCCACCGGCGCCCGGCAGGTCATCGCCATCTTCATCGTCCGGATCCTGCTGTTCGGCTTCGCCCACCCGCTGTTCACCTCCATGACCGGGGTGGGGCTGGGCATCGCCGCGCGAACCGCCGACCGGCGGGTACGCGTCCTCGCCCCGATCGCCGGCCTGCTGCTGGCGATGATGCTGCACGGCACGTGGAACCTGCTCCCGTCGCTGGCCGCGGCGACCGGCCAGCCGGTGATCGTCCTGTACGGGTACATCGGCGTGATGGTGCCGATCTTCTTCGGCATGGTGGGGCTGGCCGTCTGGCTGCGCGCCTGGGAGGGGCGGCTCACCGAGCGGACCCTGCCGGACTACGTGCGGGCCGGCTGGCTCAGCCCGCCGGAGGTCGCCGCCCTGGGCAGCCTCGGCCGGCGGCACGCCGCCCGCACCTGGGCCCGCC
>JBARAE010000452.1:0-3230 GCA_049791715.1 Micromonospora sp. | reverse complement strand
GGAAGAAGGAGCGGGACGCGGCGGACGCCGCGGCCAAGGCCAGCAAGCCGTACGACGGCCCGATCCCCGCCTCCTGCGAGGAGTACAGCGGCAACCGGGCGATCGGCTGCGCGCTCATGCTCCAGGAGGGGTTCGGCATCGACCAGTTCCCCTGCCTGGACAGGCTCTGGACCAAGGAGAGCGGCTGGAACCACAAGGCCTACAACTCCGGCTCCGGCGCGTACGGGATCCCGCAGGCGCTGCCCGGCAGCAAGATGGGCTCGGTCGCCGACGACTGGAAGACCAACCCGGCCACCCAGATCAAGTGGGGACTCGGCTACATCGAGGGCCGGTACGACGACCCGTGCGGCGCGTGGTCGCACTCGCAGAGCACCGGCTGGTACTGATCGGACGCTGACGACGGCGGGGTGTGTGGGAAGCCGCACGCCCCGCCGTCGTCGTGTCGCGGGAGAACGCGCCGCACGAGTGGCGGTCGACCGCGATTGCTGATAGCCATTGGTACGTGACCTGGCGCGGCGGCCCCACGGGCGGCGATCCCCACCGGTTCGGCACCGAGGCGTTCTACGCCTCGCTGGGCCGGGCCTTCGTCGCCATGTGCGCGGTGGTGCCCGTCCTCTTCCTCATCGAAGCGCTCGACGTCGGACTGCACGCCAACCTCGACCTCGCCGCCGGGATCATCCCGCACCGCGTCCAGGGGCTCGACGGCGTCCTCTTCTCGCCGTTCCTGCACGCCGACTTCAACCACCTGTACAGCAACAGCGTGCCGCTCATCCTGCTCGGGACGTTCGTGCTCGCCGCCGGGACCCGCCGGTTCCTCTGGTCGACGCTGGTGATCATCCTGGTCAGCGGGTTGGGGGTGTGGTTCACCGGCTCACCCAACTCGGTGGTGGTCGGCGCCAGCGGTGTCATCTTCGGCTACCTGGGCATCCTGCTGACCCGGGGCGTCGTCGAGCGGAGCTGGTGGAACGTCGCCGTCGTCCTGCTGGTCGGCCTGCTCTACGGCTGGCAACTGCTCGGCATCCTCCCCACCGACGAGCGCATCTCCTGGCAGGGGCACCTGTTCGGGCTGCTCGGCGGGGTGGTCGCGGCGATCCTGTTCCGCCGCCGGAAGGCGGAGCTCGCCACCCCGCCGGCGTCGGAGTCGACGATCACGCTGCCCTGACCCGTCCGGGAGGTGCTTGCCCGGGGGCACCGGCCCGCCTACCGTCGGCATCAGCACGCGTTGATCCGTGGGCGAAAGTGACGGTACGCCATGCGCGAGGTCGATGTCGCCGTGATCGGGGCCGGCCCGGCCGGTCTCTTCGCCGCGTACTACGCCGGGTTCCGCGGGCTCTCCGTCGCGGTCGTCGACGCGCTGCCCGAGCCGGGCGGCCAGGTCACCGCGATGTACCCGGAGAAGCTGATCCTCGACGTCGCCGGCTTTCCCGCGATCAAGGGGCGGGACCTGGTGGCGAACCTGGTCGCCCAGGCAGCTCCCTTCGGTCCGGAGTACCTGCTCGGCACCCGGGCGGAGAAGCTCTCGTACGCCGACGGCCGGCCGGTGCTCGGGCTCGCCGGGGGCGAGGAGCTGCGCTGCGGGGCGGTGGTGGTCACCGGCGGGCTGGGCAGCTTCACGCCCCGGCCGTTGCCGGTCGCGGGCAGCTTCGTCGGCACCGGCATCGTCTACTTCGTACCGCAGCCGGCCGAGTTGGCCGGCCGGGACGTCCTGATCGTCGGTGGCGGCGACTCGGCCTTCGACTGGGCGCTGACGCTCCAGCCCCTCGCCCGGTCGGTGACCCTGGTGCACCGGCGGGAGAAGTTCCGGGCGCACGCCTCGACCGTCGCCCGGGTGCACTCCCTGCCGGTCCGGGTGGTGGTCAACGCCGAGGTCGCCCGCCTGCACGGCGAGGAGGCGGTGACCGGCGCGGAGATCGCGGTACGGGGTGGCGCGACCGAGAGCCTGCCGGTGGACACCGTGATCGCGGCCCTCGGGTTCACCGCCGACCTCGGGCCACTGGCCGGGTGGGGGCTGCGGTTGGACCGGCGGCACATCGTGGTCGACAGCGCCATGGCCACCAACCTGCCCCGGGTGTTCGCCGCCGGCGACATCACCGAATATCCGGGGAAGGTCCGGCTGATCGCGACCGGTTTCGGCGAGGCGGCGACGGCGGTGAACAACGCGGCCGTGGTGATCGACCCGAGCGCCCACCTGTTCCCGGGCCACTCCTCCGACGGAAGCTGACTGCTCGGGTCAGCGTTCGCGGGGCAGACCGATCAGGTCGGCCATCAAACCGGTCTGGTGGTCGAAGTACTCGTCGCGGTGTGGCAGGGCCCGGTTGATCCGGCCGAACAGCTCGAAGCTGATCAGCCCGAAGAGCTGCGTCCAGCCGGCCATGCCCCGTGCCAGCAGCGCCTCGGGGAGACCGGGAACGAGGCCGGCGGCCAGTTCGGCCAGGTCGGCGCGGACCGGTTCGGGCAGCTGCTCGTCGGGCGGGGTGAGCCGGCCCGCGGTGAATCCGTCGCGCAGGATGCCGACCAGTACGAGCGGGGGGCGCTGGGCGGGCTCGATGGTGTCGTCGGGGGCGGCGTACCCGGGCACCGGGCTGCCTTAGAGCAGCGCGTACTCGGCGGGGTGGCCGAGCGCCCAGGATCGGGCGGCGCGGCACACCGCGTGCCAGCGGCCGCGCAGGTCGCCCCCGTCGCAGGCCTTGTCGGCCGCCTCCACGGCCTCGCCGAGCGCCTCGTACGCCTCGAGGATGAGCGCGGTCAGCAGGTCGTCCCGGCTGGGGAAGTAGCGGTAGATCGCCGACGAGACCATGCCCATGTCCCGGGCGACCGCCCGCAGCGACAGGTTGGCGCCGTCGGTGGCCAGGTGGCGGCGGGCCACCGCCTTGATCTCGTCGATCATGCCGGCGCGGACCCGGGCGCGAATCGAGTGAGCGACCATGTCCTCACTCTGCCACGCATGAGAGCGCCATTCAAAACCGAGAGCGGTGCTCTTGACGACCGGATGGGCGGGTGTCATGCTGGTCCCGTCGTTACGAGAGCACTGCTCTCGGACCAGATCCCCGCTTCGGAAGGTGACCTCCCATGGCTCTCCACGTGATCGTCGGCGCCGGACCCGTCGGCACCGCCACCGCCCGGCTCCTCGCCGAGCGCGGCGAGCGGGTGCGGGTCGTGACCCGCCGGGGCACCGGCCCCGAGCACCCGGCCGTCGAGCGGGTCGCCGCCGACGCCGCCGACGCCGACCG
>JBARAE010000451.1:0-5218 GCA_049791715.1 Micromonospora sp. | reverse complement strand
GACCGGGGTGGTCGAGACGCCGAGGGCGAGCGTCGCGACGAGCAGGGCCGCCAACCGGGCGGCCGTCCGTCGTACAGGTGCCACTGCTGGCATTCACAGTCCTTCCGTCAACCGCCGACCGGGTTAGCTGACGGGTTCGGGACGGAAGATCCCTACCGCTGACGCGGATGCACCCCACGAACGTGGTTCCCCGGCTCGCCGCTGGTGGCGATTAGGCGACGGCCGCCGCAGGCGCCGGAGGGCACCACTCGGCGGAGGCCGCGACCGAGCCTACCGGTGACCGCCCTGGTCGGCCCGGTGCGGGGTGGACCAAAGCCGACACAGACGGACGAACGCCGCGCAGATTTAAGTTTGTGCTAATTACCACTCAACGGCACCACAGGCCCCGGCGGACGCTCCGGGCTCGATCTGCAATGTGGCGTGGTCGATGCGGAAGTCCTCGTGCAGCGCGGCCCGGGCCGCGGCGAGCACCTCGCCCACCTCGGCGCCCGGTGCCATGGTCAGGTGAGCCGAGACCACCTCCATGCCCGAGGTGAGTGTCCAGACGTGCAGGTCGTGCACCTCCGCCACGCCCGGTACGGCGACCAGGCGGTCCTGGACCGCGGTCACCTGGAGGTGCTCGGGGGCGGCCTGCACCAGGATCCGGACGGCGGCGCGTCCCAGTCGCCAGGTGCGCGGCAGGATGAACAGCCCGATCGCGACGGCGACCAGGGGGTCGGCCCACCACCAGTCGGTGAGCGCGATGACCAGCGCGGCGGCGATCACCCCGAGGGAGCCGAGCAGGTCGCCGAGCACCTCCAGGTACGCCCCGCGCAGGTTGATGCTCTCCTGTGCGCCGGTCCGCAGCAGGAGGAAGGCGGCGATGTTGGCGAGCAGGCCGAGTACCGCCACGGCGAGCATCGGCCCGGCGAGCACCTCCGGCGGCCGGCCGAACCGGCGTACCGCCTCGATCAGCACGTAGACCGCGACGCCGCCGAGCAGCACCGCGTTGGCCAGTGCGGCAAGCACCTCCAGGCGGTAGAGCCCGAAGGTGCGTTGGGGGTCGTGGGTGGCGCGCCGGGTCGCGGTGATCGCGGCCAGGGCCATGCCGATGCCCAGTACGTCGGTGAACATGTGCCCGGCGTCGGAGAGCAGGGCGAGCGAGCCGGTCGCGAACGCGGTCACCGCCTCGACCAGCATCAGCGCGGTGAGCAGGCCGAACGCGGCCCAGAGCCGACCCCGGTGGCGGTGCGCGGCATTGGCGACCGAGCCGTGGTGGTCATGACCTGCGCCCACGCCCACACCCTCCGTCCCTGGCCCGGACCCGACCCAATCTATGCTCACATCGCTATATATGCAACTGAAGGTCCGGGCGACCCCGGCTCCGCGTCCCGGCGGCCCGGTCAGCCCACCGGATCGATGGTGGTCAGCCGCTGGGTGGCCCGGGACAGCGCCACGTACAGCGTGCGTACCCCGGACACCTCGGCCCGGATCTGGCTCGGCGCGACCAGCACCACCCCGTCGTACTCCATGCCCTTCGCCTGGAGGCTGGTCACCACCTGCAGCCGCGAGCCGCCCACCTCGCCGAGCCAGCCGGCCACCTCGTCCCGGCGCGGCACCGGCGTGATCACCCCGACCGTCCCCTCGACCTCGGCCAGCAGCGCGTCGGCCGCCGCCACCGTCGCCGCCGCCAGATCGGCCGCCGCTACGGTCCGCTCGACCGGCGGTACGCCCGTGGAGCGGACCGCGGTGGGCAGGGACAGGTCCGGGTAGAGCCGGCGGATCTCCGCCGCCGCCACCGCGAAGATCTCCGCCGAGTTGCGGTAGTTGGTGGTCAACGTGAACTGGTGCCGGCGGCGCCGCCCCAGCGCCTGGTCCCGAGCCCGGGTCAGCTCCTCCGGGTCACCCGTCCACGCGGTCTGCGCCGGGTCACCGACCACCGTCCACGAGGCCAGCCGGCCGCGCCGGCCGACCATCCGCCACTGCATCGGGGAGACGTCCTGCGACTCGTCGACCACCACGTGGGCGTACTCCCGGTAGTCCACCGGGCGCTCGCGGGCGGCCGCCCTAGCCGCCCGCTGCCGGTCGCCGAAGGTGCTCAGCTCGCGGACCCCCCCGGCGAGCTGGAACGGGTCCCGCTTCGGCTTCTGCCGCTGCACCGGCTTGCCGAGCAGCGCGTCCAGCTCGTCCAGGAGCGCGACGTCGGCGATGGTCAACCCCCGGCCGTCCAGGCTCCGGTACGCGTCGGTCAGCAGCCGGACCTCCCCGCCCGAGAGGATGCCCCCGGCGTACCGGCGCAGCCGCTCGGGGCGGGCCAGCCAGCCCAGCACGTGCCGCGGGTGCAGCCGCGGCCACCACGCCTTGAGGAACTCCCGGAACTCCGGGCGGTCGATGATCTCATCCTCGAAGGCGGGCTGCTCCGGCAGGCGGCCGACGCGCAACTGCCGGGCCTGCGCGTACAGGGCGGCGAGGACCGCGTCGAAGGCGCTCCGCCGCACCTCGTTGCGCCGGGCACCCCTGGACAGCGTCCGGTCGCGGATGCCGTCGAGTTCCCGCCGTTCCAGCCGCAGCAGCTCGCCCCGGTAGAGCAGGCGCAGCTCCGGCGGGGAGTCCGGCACCGCGTCGCGGACCGCGCGTTCCAGCACCCGACGCATCCGCAGCGAGCCCTTCACGGCCGCCACGTCCGGTGGGTCCGTCCGGGTGGCCGACATGCCGGGGAAGAGCGAGCCGAGCGAGTGCAGGGTGGCGGTCTCCTCACCGAGCGAGGGGAGCACCGAGGCGATGTACTCGACGAAGACGCTGGACGGGCCGACCACCAGGATGCCGCCGCCGGCGTAGCGGCTGCGGTCGGAGTAGAGCAGGTACGCGGCCCGGTGCAGGGCCACCGCCGTCTTCCCGGTGCCCGGGCCGCCCGAGACGATCGTGACGCCCGAGCCGGGGGAGCGGATCGCCTCGTCCTGCTCCCGCTGAATGGTTGCGACGATGTCCCGCATGCCGCGGCCGGTGGCCCGGGACAGGGTGGCCAGCAGGGCCCCGTCGCCGACCACCGCCATCTCCGGCGGCGCCCCCTCCGGGTCGAGCAGGTCGTCCTCGATCCGGGTCACCTTCTCGGCCGAGGACTGGATGGTCCGACGGCGGACCACACCCATCGGCTCGGCCGGAGTGGCCCGGTAGAACGCCGCGGCGGCCGGCGCCCGCCAATCCACCACCAGCGTCTCGGCGTTCTCGCCGCGTACGCCGAGCCGCCCGACGTGCAGCACCTGACCGGTCCGCAGGTCGAGCCGGCCGAAGACCAGCCCCTCGTGCTCGGCGTCCAGCAGGTGCCGGCGCTGCGCGGCGTGGAACACCATCGCGTCCCGTTCCACCAGCGCCCCGAAGTTGCCGACCCGGGCCAGCCGATAGCCCTCCCGCTCGGCGTCGGCGGCCGACCGGCGCAACTCGGCCAGGCGGGCGTACACCCGGTCGAGATGCCGCTGTTCGACGGCGATCTCCTGCTCCAGGGTGGTCTGGTCGCTCAACGCGGGGGCTCCTGAGGTCACGGCGACGGGCATGGCGGGCTGAATGAGGGTACGGGCAGCGCCCCAGCCCCCGTCGAGGCCATGCCGGTCCTCGGGACCCACCTGTCCCGGGTTGCCCGTTATCCGGGCGTTCCCACCCCCGCCGCCGCGCCGTCACCGGCGCCGCTCAGCGGGGTGTCCGCGGCGGGGCGGTCCAGCGCCTGCCCCAGCACCGCGGCGAGCGCGCCGTTCACCTCGTCCGGCCGCTCCATCATCAGCATGTGCCCGGCACCGGGGCAGACGGTCAGCTCCGTGGTCGGCAGCGCCTCGGCGATCGACTGCGCGCAGGGCGGCGGGGTCAACCGGTCCCGGTCGCCGACCAGCGCGGCGGCCGGCAGGTGGGCCAGCTCGGCCAGGGTGTCCAGCCGGTGCTGCGCGCCGATCGAGGCGCGGAACCCGCCGATCGAGCGCAGCGACGCATGCGCCACCGCCGAGGTGACCAGCCGGATGTCGGCCGGGTCGCAACGGTCACCGAAGAGCATCCAGCGGATGCTGGGCCGCAGCGCGCGCAGCAGGGCGTGCGGCGGGCGCCAGGAGCCGCAGCGGGCCAGCACGCCCGCGCCGGTGGTCTCCGCGAGGCGGATCAGCCGGGCGATACGGGGCGAGAGCCCGTAGGCGGTGTGCGTGTGGCCCTCGGCGGTGGTGGAGACGAAGACCAGCCCGGCGATCCGGGCGGCGAAGTGCTCGGGGTGGCGGTGGGCGTACTCCATCACGGTCATCCCGCCCATCGAGTGCCCGACCAGCACCACCGGCCCCGTCGGGGCGACCTCGTCGACCACCGCGGCCAGGTCGTCGCCGAGCTGGGCCAGGGTGGCCGTACGCAGCGCCATGCAGCTGGACCGGCCGTGGCCGCGGGCGTCGTACGTGACCACCCGCACCCGGTCGCCGAACCGGTCCCGGACGTCGGTGAGCTGGCGGTGCCAGCTGCGCCCGTCCAGGGTCCAGCCGTGCAGCAGGATCGCGGTCACCTCGGCGTCGGCCGGCCCGCTCACCTCGACGTGCAGGCGTACGTCGTCGGGAAGACGTACCTTCAGGTGTTCCGGCATCGCCACCTCCCCCAGGGCCGGCCGATATTTCCTCACCGGCGTAACCCGGCGGTAACACCGGCTACCCGTCATGACAACACGCCAACCGTGGTGGTGAGAAGATTCGCATCCCGGCCCCGCGATCCCGTTCCGGTGACCAGGCTGGAGGCATGCCGCCGCCGCCCAGCCCGACACCGGCCGCCGGAGCAGGCCGGACACCCCGTACCGCGCTGGCCGAGCTGCTCGCCGGGAACCGCCGGTTCGTCAGCGGTCAGCCCGTGCACGGGCACGACGTGACCGCTGCCGCGGCCGTCGCCTCCGGCGACCAGCAGCCGTACGCGGTCCTGCTGGGCTGCATCGACTCGCGTGTCCCATTGGAGGCGATCTTCGACCAGACGTTCGGGTCGATCTGCGTGATCCGTACCGGCGCGCACGTCCTCGACCGGGCGGTCCTCGGCTCCATCGAGTACGTGGTGGGCCAGCTCGGGGTGCCGCTGGTGATGGTGCTCGGGCACGAGCGCTGCGGGGCGGTCGGGTCAGCGGTCGACACGCTGCGCACGGGGGAGCGGCCGGGCGGCTCCCTGGCGTACGTGGTGGAGCAGATCGCCCCGGCGGTGGCCGAGGTGGGCGCGGACGGCCCTGCGGCGCATTCGCGGG
>JBARAE010000450.1:0-2909 GCA_049791715.1 Micromonospora sp. | reverse complement strand
GCCGGCAGCACGGTGGCGGTCACCGGCGGGCGTCGGTGACGCGGGCGGTGTGGTGCCGGCGGCCGAGCCAGCTCCGTGAGTGGCGGCGCGGCAGCGCCCGGGCGAGCCGGTCGGCGGCCGCCTCGGCCTGCAGCTCGGAGGCGTGCGTACGGTGGAGCGTGAGCAGGAATTCTGCGTCGTTGCCGAACATGTCGGTGTCCCCTGTCGTGCGGTGTCGTTTCGCTGTCGACACTGACTTTCCACGCGAAGGTGGCCCCGGGGCATGGGTGCGCTGCCTGATCTTCGCCCGCTCCCCCTCCTTACTCGGGTGCCTCAGCGGCCGGGCGGCGACGTAAGGTACTCAGCCCGCCGGCGGGAGGGCCGGGCGCGGATCACCGGTGGCAGCGGCGACCACTAGACTCTGCGGCATGGCAAAGCCCCAGGAGAAGGTCTCGTTCGGCCAGCGGCTGAAGCAGATCGGGATGGTGTTCCAGTTCACCGCCAAGCAGGACCGGTGGTTCGCGCCGCTGACCGCCGCGGCGGTGCTGATCCCGCTCGCGCTCACCGTGGTCGCGGTGATCCTCTGGGGCTGGATCTGGCTGCCGATCGGTATCCTGCTCGCCCTGCTCGCCGTGCTGATCGTGCTCAACCTGCGGTCCAACAAGGCGATGATGAACGCCGCCGAGGGGCAGCCCGGCGCGGCGGCGCAGATCATGGAGAGCATGCGCGGCGACTGGCGGGTGACGCCGGCCGTCAGCTCCACCACCCAGATGGACATGGTGCACCTGGTGGTCGGCCGGCCCGGCGTGATCCTGCTCGCGGAGGGGAACCCGCAGCGGGTCCGCGGCCTGCTCAGCCAGGAGAAGCGGCGGCTGGCCAAGGTCATCGGCTCCGCCCCGCTGCACGACTACGTGATCGGCCAGGGCGAGGGCGAGCTGCCGATCCGCAAGCTGCGGATGACCCTGATGCGGCTGCCGCGCACCCTCGCCCCCAAGGACGTCAACGCCCTCGACCGGCGACTCAAGGCGCTCACCGCCCGACCGGCGATGCCGAAGGGCGCGATCCCGAAGAACATGCGGCCGCCGCGGGGCGCGTTCCGCCAGACCCGGGGCCGCTGACCCCCGTTGTACGCCTCGACCGAGCCGGGCCCGCTCGGGCCCGGCTTCGCCGTGTCCGGGCGGGTCAGGAGCGGGCGGGGCGGGGGGCGTCGGCGATGACCGAGCCGGTGAGCCGGTCGTGCACGCCGCGGCGGTGCTCGTCCATGATCAGGGCTGGGACCACCGGGGCCAGCAGCAGGCCGCGGAGCAGTGCGCGGACCACCCCGATCCGGCCCCCGTCGGACCAGGCCACGCAGCGGATCTTCGTGATGTACATGCCGGGGGTCTGGGCGAAGAGGCCGAGGAAGAAGCCGTACTCGGCGATCAGCACCACCACCGGGGCCCAGCCGTCTCGGACCGGGTCGGCGAAGAAGTTGGACACCAGCAGGCAGAGCACCCAGTCGATCACCAGGGCGCCGAACCGGCGGCCGATGCTCGGGGGTGTGAAGGTGGGATCCGTGGCGGGTGGTGCCGGTGCGGCGGCAGGGTTGGTCACAGCGGTCAAGGGTAACGAGGTCGGGACCGGCGCCCGGTCACGCCGGTGACCAGGGGTGTCGATCATGGTCCGGCCCCGGCTTCAGCACCGGTCGGGAAATCGGACCAAAGCCACCAACAAGGGCCACTCGGTCCCAGCCGGTACCGCGTGAGCGGGGCCCCGGAGGGGGCTGAGCGGCGCAGGTGACGCTCCGCGAGCGACGTAACACGGCCGAAACGTAAGGGACACGGCCGGGCAACCCCGCGGTCATAGCGTCGCCAGGAGCCCAGCCACCCGTGGACGTGCCAGGAGGACGTGTGTTCGCCAATCCCGAGGAACTCCTGCGATACCTCAAGAACGAGGACGTGAAGTTCGTCGACGTACGGTTCTGTGACCTGCCCGGCGTGATGCAGCACTTCAACCTGCCGGTCGAGTCGGTCGACGACGACCTCTTCACCGACGGCCTCGCGTTCGACGGCTCGTCGATCCGTGGCTTCCAGGCGATCCACGAGTCGGACATGCTCCTGCTCCCCGACGTCGCGAGCGCCTTCATCGACCCCTTCCGCGCGCAGAAGACCCTCGCGCTGAACTTCTTCATCCACGACCCGTTCACCCGTGAGGCGTACTCCCGGGACCCGCGGAACGTGGCGAAGAAGGCCGAGGCGTTCCTGGCGGCGAGCGGCATCGCCGACACCGCGTACTTCGGCGCCGAGGCCGAGTTCTACATCTTCGACTCGATCCGCCACGAGACCTCCGCCCACCAGTCGTACTACTACATCGACTCGATCGAGGGCGCCTGGAACTCCGGCCGCGAGGAGGAGGGCGGCAACCGCGGTTACAAGACCGCCTACAAGGGCGGCTACTTCCCGGTGCCGCCGGTCGACCACTACGCCGACCTGCGCGACTCGATCGTGCGCCGCCTGGTCGACAGCGGCTTCACCGTGGAGCGGTCGCACCACGAGGTCGGCACTGCCGGGCAGGCCGAGATCAACTACCGGTTCTCGACCCTGCTGCACGCCGCCGACCAGCTCCAGCTCTTCAAGTACATCGTCAAGAACGAGACCTGGGCGGCCGGCAAGACCGCGACCTTCATGCCCAAACCGCTCTTCGGCGACAACGGCTCCGGTATGCACACCCACCAGAGCCTCTGGCGCAACGGCGAGCCGCTCTTCTACGACGAGACCGGCTACGCGGGACTCTCCGACGTGGCCCTCTGGTACATCGGCGGCCTGCTGCACCACGCGCCGTCGCTGCTGGCCTTCACCAACCCGACGATCAACTCGTACCGCCGCCTGGTGCCGGGCTTCGAGGCGCCGGTGAACCTGGTCTACTCGCAGCGCAACCGGTCGGCCTGCACC
>JBARAE010000449.1:0-1609 GCA_049791715.1 Micromonospora sp. | reverse complement strand
CCGGGCGGGAACGGCCGGGACTCGAACGGGCACTTCGGACCATCGCACTTGCTGCCCTTGAGGAACAGCTTCATCTTCTCCCGCCGGCAACGGCGGCAGTCAGCACCGGTGTAACGAGCCATCTCTCTCTAACCTCTCAGACCCGGCGACGCTTCGGCGGACGGCACCCGTTGTGCGGCTGCGGCGTGACGTCGGAGATCTGCCCGACCTCGAGGCCGGCGGCCTGCAGCGAACGGATGGCGGTCTCCCGGCCGGAGCCGGGACCCTTGACGAACACGTCGACCTTGCGCATGCCGTGCTCCATCGCCCGGCGCGCGGCGGCCTCGGCGGCCAGCTGAGCGGCGAACGGGGTCGACTTGCGGGAGCCCTTGAAGCCCACCTGGCCGGAGGAGGCCCAGGAGATGACCGCACCGGTCGGGTCCGTGATGGACACGATGGTGTTGTTGAAGGTGCTCTTGATGTGCGCCTGCCCGTGGGCGACGTTCTTGCGTTCCTTGCGCCGGACCTTCTTGACGGCGGCTCCGGCACGAGCCTTCGGTGGCATAAGTCTGTGCGCTCCTAGTTACTTCTTGCCGGGCTTCTTCTTGCCGGCGACGGTCCGCTTCGGGCCCTTCCGGGTCCGGGCGTTGGTCTTGGTCCGCTGACCACGAACGGGCAGGCCCCGGCGGTGCCGGATACCCGCGTAGCAGCCGATCTCGACCTTGCGGCGGATGTCAGCGGCGACCTCGCGGCGCAGGTCGCCTTCAACCTTGTAGTTGCCCTCGATGTGGTTGCGGAGCTGGACCAGCTCCTCGTCCGTGAGGTCCCGAGCGCGCTTGTCCGGCGAGATGCCGGTGGCGGCGAGCGTCTCCAGGGCGCGGGTGCGACCGACCCCGAAGATGTAGGTGAGCGCGATCTCCATCCGCTTCTCGCGGGGGAGGTCGACGCCGGCTAGACGTGCCATGTGCGGGCGTACTCCTCGTGATGTTGTGACGGAGGTGTGGACCCGTCCCACCCCACTACCGGCCGTCCCGTCTTTCCGACGCTGTCAGCGCCGGCGACCGGGAGCGGTCGCTGCCCGAGCGGGCCCCGGCCTCCGACCGGGGGTCAACCACGAGGGAGTACGCACTGCGTACCGCTCGCGGCTGGGACGAGCTGATGATGTGTTGTCTGGATCCGCGGCCCGGACCGATCCGACCGGCCGTGTCACGACCGGTGGGACTGGTTCAGCCCTGGCGCTGCTTGTGGCGCGGGTCGGTGCAGATGACCATGACCCGGCCGTGCCGGCGGATAACCCGGCACTTGTTGCAGATCCTCTTGACGCTCGGCTTGACCTTCACGGTTGCCTTACTTCCCATCTGGCCCGGAGACGCGATGGTGCGCGACTCCGGACGTCGAAGACGGACACGGGGACGTCCCGGCCGTCGTCAGGCTTACTTGTAGCGGTAGACGATGCGCCCGCGGGTCAGGTCGTACGGCGAGAGTTCGACGACGACCCGGTCTTCCGGCAGGATGCGGATGTAGTGCTGCCGCATCTTGCCGCTGATGTGAGCCAGCACCTTGTGACCGTTCGCGAGCTCCACCCGGAACATGGCGTTCGGCAGGGGCTCGATGACCCGACCCTCGATCT
>JBARAE010000448.1:0-3936 GCA_049791715.1 Micromonospora sp. | reverse complement strand
CCCGGCACCGGTCCGCCCGGTCGCGCCGGCGGCGTTCCCGGCGTTCGGGCCGCGCGCGGCGGCTACGTCCTCGCCGGTGCCCGCCCCACGTACCTCGGAAGAGGGATCTTCGCAGGTGAGACCGGCTCTGGGCGGGGTGGCGGGATACGACACGCCCACGTCCGTGAACCAAAATGTGGGATCAGTTGACTCATCGCGTGAGATGCGTCAGGCTTAGCCACATGTCGTCGAGCCGGTCGCAGCGAGTACTTACCTGAGCGCACTCTCCCTCATCGAGAGTGCGCTGGCCCCGTGCATCTGCACGAGGGCCGTTTTTATTGCCGTCGGACACCATCGCCTGCGGGCCCGCCCGCGTTGGACGTTGTGAAAGCGCCCCACCCACTCCAGCCGAAGGGCTGAACCGCCATGACCAGACCCACGCCAGAGACCCTCGCCCATTCCGTCCGGCGAGCCCGCCCGGCCTCCGAGCCGGCGAGTGACGCCGACCACGCCCCCGCCCCCCGCAACGGCGCCGTTCCGGCCGCGCCGGCGGTACGGCAGCCCGCCCCGGCACAGGTCTCCGGCGCCGGCTCGCTGGTGCGGTCGCTCGAGGCGCTCGGTGTCGACGTGGTCTTCGGCATCCCGGGCGGCGCGATCCTGCCGGCGTACGACCCGCTCTACGACTCCACCGTCCGGCACATCCTGGTCCGGCACGAGCAGGGCGCGGGACACGCCGCCACCGGGTACGCCCAGGCGACCGGCAAGGTCGGCGTCTGCATCGCCACCTCCGGCCCGGGCGCCACCAACCTGGTCACCCCGATCGCCGACGCGTACATGGACTCGGTGCCGCTGGTCGCGATCACCGGCCAGGTCGCGCGGCCCTCGATCGGCACGGACGCCTTCCAGGAGGCGGACATCCAGGGCATCACCCTGCCGATCACCAAGCACAACTTCCTCGTGCAGACCGCCGAGGAGATCCCGCAGGTGCTGGCCGAGGCGTTCCACCTGGCCTCGACGGGCCGGCCCGGCCCGGTCCTGGTCGACATCCCCAAGGACGTCCTGCAGGCGCCCACCACCTTCTCCTGGCCGCCCACGCTCGACCTGCCCGGGTACCGGCCGACCCTGCACCCGCACGGCAAGCAGATCCGGGAGGCGGCCCGGCTGATCACCAACGCCCGCCGTCCCGTGCTCTACGTCGGCGGCGGCGTGCTCAAGGCCGGCGCCACCGAGGGGCTGCGGCGGCTGGCCGAGCTGACCGGCGTCCCGGTGGTGACCACCCTGATGGCGCTCGGCGCGTTCCCCGACTCGCACCCGCAGCACCTGGGCATGCCCGGCATGCACGGCACGGTCGCGGCGGTCTACGGCCTGCAGAAGGCCGATCTGATCGTCGCGCTCGGGGCGCGCTTCGACGACCGGGTCACCGGCCGGCTGGACTCGTTCGCGCCGGACGCGACCGTGGTGCACGCCGACATCGACCCGGCGGAGATCGGCAAGAACCGCCACGCGGACGTGCCGATCGTCGGCGACGCCCGGCACGTCATCGACGAGCTGATCGCCGCGGTCACCGCGGAAAAGTCCGCCCACCCGGCCGCGGACCTCGGCGACTGGTGGACCCAGCTCGACGACCTGCGCAAGCGGTACCCGCTGGGGTACGAGGAACCGGCCGACGGCACCCTCTCCCCGCAGTACGTGATCGAGCGGCTGGGCAAGATCGCCGGCTCGGACACCATCTACGTCGCCGGGGTGGGCCAGCACCAGATGTGGGCCTCCCAGTTCATCTCGTACGAGAAGCCGCAGACGTGGCTCAACTCCGGCGGTCTCGGCACCATGGGGTACGCCGTCCCGGCGGCGATGGGCGCCAAGGTCGGCAAGCCGGACACGGTGGTCTGGGCGGTCGACGGCGACGGCTGCTTCCAGATGACCAACCAGGAGCTGGCCACCTGCGCTCTGGAGGGCATCCCGATCAAGGTCGCCGTGATCAACAACGGCAACCTGGGCATGGTCCGGCAGTGGCAGACCCTGTTCTACGGCGAGCGCTACTCGAACACCGAGCTGGGCACCCACAAGCACCGCATCCCGGACTTCGTGAAGCTCGCCGAGGCGCTCGGCTGCGTCGGGCTGCGCTGCGAGAACGCCGCCGACGTGGACAAGACCATCGAGGCCGCGATGGCGATCAACGACGCGCCGGTCGTCATCGACTTCGTGGTCGGCAAGGACGCCATGGTGTGGCCGATGGTGGCCGCCGGCACCAGCAACGACGAGATCATGTTCGCCCGGGGCGTCCGCCCCGCCTTCGACGAGGACGAACTCTGATGACCATGCACACCTTGTCCGTGCTGGTGGAGAACAAGCCGGGCGTCCTGGCCCGGGTCTCCGGCCTGTTCTCCCGGCGCGGCTTCAACATCGACAGTCTGGCGGTCGGGGAGACCGAGAACCCGGACGTCTCCCGGATCACCATCGTGGTGAACGCCGAGTCGTCCCCGCTGGAGCAGGTCACCAAGCAGCTCAACAAGCTGGTCAACGTACTGAAGATCGTCGAGCTGGATCCGCAGGTCTCGGTGGCCCGGGAGCTGCTGCTGGTCAAGGTCCGCGCGGACCGCAACGCCCGGGCCCAGGTGCTGGAGACGGTCAACCTGTTCCGCGCCCGGGTCGTCGACGTCGCGCCGGACACGTTGACCATCGAGGCCACCGGCACCCCGGACAAGCTCGACGCGCTGCTGCGCGACCTCGAACCGTTCGGCATCAAGGAAATGGTCCAGTCCGGCACGGTGGCGATCGGACGCGGCTCGCGTTCCATCACCGCCGGACCGGCGCTGCGCGCCGCCTGACCACCAGACAAGTCCACGACGGGCCGCCCGGACCGCCGTACGAAAGGGAAGTCAATGAGCGTTGAGGTGTACTACGACGACGACGCCGACCTGGGCCTGATCCAGGGCCGCACGGTCGCGGTGATCGGGTACGGCAGCCAGGGCCACGCCCACGCGCTGTCGCTGCGCGACTCCGGCGTCGACGTGGTGATCGGCCTGCCTGCCGGCTCGAAGAGCCGTCCCAAGGCCGAGGAGCAGGGCCTGCGGGTGCTCACGCCGGCCGAGGCGGCGGCCGAGGCCGACCTCATCATGATCCTGGCGCCGGACACCGCCCAGCGGTCCCTCTACGCCGACGCGATCGCCCCGAACCTCGCGCCCGGCAAGGCGATCTTCTTCGGCCACGGCTTCAACATCCGGTACGAGCTGATCAAGCCTCCGGCCGACGTGGACGTGGCCATGGTCGCCCCGAAGGGCCCCGGTCACCTGGTCCGCCGGCAGTACGTCGACGGCAAGGGCGTGCCCTGCCTGGTCGCCGTCGAGCAGGACGCCACCGGCAACGCGTTCGCCCTGGCCCTGTCGTACGCCAAGGCCATCGGCGGCACCCGGGCCGGCGCGATCAGGACCACCTTCAAGGAGGAGACGGAGACCGACCTCTTCGGCGAGCAGGCGGTCCTCTGCGGCGGCGCGTCGGCGCTGGTGCAGACCGGCTTCGAGGTGCTCACCGAGGCCGGCTACGCCCCCGAGGTGGCCTACTTCGAGTGCCTGCACGAGCTGAAGCTGATCGTCGACCTGATGTACGAGGGCGGCATCGCCCGGATGCGCTACAGCATCTCCGACACCGCCGAGTACGGCGACCTCTCCCGCGGCCCCCGGGTCATCGACTCCCGGGTCAAGGACGAGATGCGCAAGATCCTCGGCGAGATCCAGTCCGGCGAGTTCGCCCGCGAGTGGGTGGCCGAGGACGAGGCCGGCCGGCCGAACTTCGCCAAGTGGCGGGCCGAGGGCGCGGCGCACCCGATCGAGGAGACCGGTCAGAAGCTGCGCGCCATGATGAGCTGGGTCGACCGGCCCATCACCGAGACCGCCTGACGGGCGGAGCCCCGCCCCGCGGGGTCGCCCACCGTGCGGCCCGCGACCCGACGCTCTCCCC
>JBARAE010000447.1:0-2881 GCA_049791715.1 Micromonospora sp. | reverse complement strand
GCAGCCAGCCGCTGCCCGGCTACACCATCACCAATCCGCCGCTGACGCCGCTGACCATCGACGGCGCCCCGACCACGGTCCGGCAGGGCGTCCACGAACACGCCGGCTACATCATCGAGGTCCCCGCTCACTGGAACGGGGACCTGGTGATGTGGACGCACGGCTACCGCGGCCAGACCACGGTGCTCTCCCCGGAGCCGCCGGCGTTCGGTCTGCGCCAGCGGATGCTGGAGCAGGGGTACGCCTGGGCGTCGTCCTCCTACGACCGCAACGGCTACGACATCCGCTCGGGCGTACTGAGCACCCGGGCGCTCGCCGACCTCTTCTCCGACACGGTCGAGCGGCCGAAGCGGGTCCTGATGGCCGGAGTCTCGATGGGCGGCCACATCATCGGCCGGTCCCTGGAGCAGTACCCGGGCTACTACGACGGCGCGCTGCCGATGTGCGGGGTGCTCGGCGACCATGAGCTGTTCGACTTCTTCCTGGACTACAACCTCGTCGCGCAGGCGCTCGCCGGGGTGCGGGCGTACCCGACCCCGCCGGACTATCTCAGCAACGCCGTGCCGCGGATCCAGGTGGCGCTGGGCCTGGCCGGGCTGAAGCCGACCGGCCCGGACACCACGAACGACCTGGGCAAGCAGCTGCGGGCCATCACGATCAACCGCTCCGGCGGGGAGCGGCCCGGCGCGGAGGCGGCCTTCGCGGTGTGGAAGGACTTCCTCTTCGCGATCACCACCACCAGCGGCGGCGACTCCCCCGCCGAACGGCCGGGTCAGCTGGCCACCAACCTGCTCACCCGGTACACGCCGAACAGCCCGGTGGACGTCAACGCCACCGTGCAGCGGGTCGCCCCGGAGAACCTCTGGCAGCGGGTGTCGCCCACCCTGACCGAGGTGCCCCGGATCAACGGCCGGCCGACCGCCCCGGTGCTCACCCTGCACGATCTCGGTGACCTCTTCGTGCCGTTCTCGATGGAGCAGGCGTACGCCCGGGACGTGGCCTGGCACGGCCAGAGCCGGCTGGTGGTGCAGCGGGCGGTCCGGGCCGCGAACCACTGCGAGTTCAGCGCCGCCGAGGCGGGCGCCGCCTGGGACGACCTCACCTCCTGGGTACGCACCGGCGACCGCCCGGAGGGCGACGACGTGACGGACCCGAAGGAAGTGGCGGCGCCGGACTTCGGCTGCCGGTTCACCGACCGGACCGCGTACGGCACCGGCACCCGCGCCCTGTACGCGCGCTGCCCCTGACGACGGACCCGGTGACCGTGGCGGCTCTGCCCGCCACGGTCACCGTCCCGGCGGCGACCGCTGACCGCGTCAGTCAGGAGAGCGGCTCCAGTCCGGCCTCGAACGCCCCGCGCATGCCGAGGTAGCCGTTGATCCGCCTCTCGATCTGCGCGTAGTGCTCCCGTCGGGCGGCGGGCAGCGCGGGGTCCCGGGCAGCGGTGGTCAGGTCGACCACCCGCGCCGCCGGCCGGTACTCCATCCAGGTCGGCAGCACCGTCACGTCGGTGACCTCCCAGGCCCCCGAGGCGGTACGGGTGAAGGTGAACTGCGGCACCACCGCGTCCTGGGTGTTCTCCGGGGAGCCGTCGTCGAAGCGGGTGGTCAGGTTGCCCATGCCGTAGGCGACCCACTTCCTGCCGATCTTCTCGAAGGGCTGCACCACGTGGACGTGGTGACCGATGATCAGGTCGATGTCCGGCGAGGCGAGCAGCTGACGGGCCAGATCCAGCTGGTCGTCGTTCGGGGCGTTCTGGTACTCCGTCCCCCAGTGCATGGACAGGATGACGATCTCCGCGCCCGCCGCCCGTGCCCGGTGGGCCGCCGCGAGGATCGCGTCCCGGTCGATGAGGTTCGCCGCCCACGGCTGACCCTTCGGCAGCGGGATGTCGTTGAAGCTCAGCGCGTACGACAGCTGGGCGACCTTCACGCCCCCCACGTCCAGGATGTTCGGTCGGGACGCCTCCGCCGCGCTGCGGGCCGTGCCCGTGTGGCGGAGCCCGACCCGGTCCAGGCTGTCGAGCGTACGACTGATGCCGTCCATGCCCGTGTCCAGTGAGTGGTTGGAGGCGGTGGAGCAGGTGTCGAACCCGGCCCAGGCGGCCGCGTCCGCCAACTCGGGCGGCACGCTGAAGGTCGGCCATCCGGTGAACGGGCCGGTCGGCTCGGCCAGGGGCGTCTCCATGTGGCAGATGGCCAGGTCGGCGGCGCTCACCCGCGGCCGGATGGCGGCGAGCACCCGGGTGAAGTCATGACCGGTCCGGCCGGCCTGCCGGGCGTCGGCGGCGGCCTGCTCGGTGAGCAGCGGGTGGACGAGGAGATCGCCGGCGGCCACCACGGTCAGCTGGTTCTTCGGCGCCGGTGCGGCGGCCGTGGGGCGGGGCGCGGCGGAGGGCCGGACGGCCTCTCTTCCCTGATCGGTACAGGCCGCCGCGAGTAACACCGCAGCGGCCGCCATAACGGCCTTAATCCTCATTTCCGGCATTCTGCCGACGGGTGGTGCGACTGACGCTATGAATGCCAGAAGGGCCCCCTCCCGAGGGAGGGGGCCCTTCATGTCAGCGGTTGGGTCAGCTGTTCCAGTGCTGGGCGACGAGGTCGGCGGCCTGCTGTTCCCACTGGGCGTAGGCGTCCGGGTAGGCCGACACCTGCACCGTCTGCGCCGCCTGGGTGAGGGGCATGTCCTGCCAGCCGTCGACCTGCTTGAGACCCTTCAGGAACGCGGTGGTCGCGTACTCGGGGTCGGTGATCTGCTCCGGCGTGCCCCAACCCGAGGAGGGGCGCTGCTGGAACAGGCCCAGCGAGTCGTGATCATTCTTGTCGCCGAGGTGGCCCAGGTTCTCCAGCTTCGACTCCTGCAGGCTGGTGCCGATCGAGAT